>NZ_JBEHFM010000001.1:0-271547 GCF_040225675.1 Corynebacterium sp. KPL2680 | reverse complement strand
TGTGTTTTGAAAACTTCTTCATGATTATCAGTCTTCCTGCCCAACAAGGGGCTGTCACGGAAGACACGATCAAACCACATGGTCTATTTAATCCAGCCCAGACCAACCCCAGCCGAGGTGGAAACCGAATTTTGGAAGAAGACCCCGCAACAGGGAATAATAGAAATCAAGGCAAATGCCTAGGAACAAAACTCGGGGCACTTCATCTTCGAGATGGCCTAACAACGCCCACACGCAGCGGCCATCAGGGAATGAGAAACTGAGTCTTCGCTGCTCTCCGCCCAACTTTGCAACAGCACCTATTAAGTTAACTTTACGGATTTTGAGGGTAAGGTTTTATGATCCAGTCCAATAAACCAGGTGTAGGGGCGGTTATCGTAGCCCTAGCTGTCCTATGGCAAGGAATCGGCACTGCGATAGTCGGAGCCCAAGTAGACCCAGAGCTATCTACTTTTACTACGTTTTCAGCGTTTCTTATCGCGGCGATTATCTCCACAGTGGTCTATTTAGCGTTTTATCGTAGAAAATACCGAGCTACGGAAACACCGCATCCCCCCATGAAAATGATAACTGCAGCAAGCCTCAATCTGTTTACTGCGGGCGCTTTCTGCTTATTCTATGTTTCCACTACTTTGATGCAGTCCACTGCAGCAAGTGTCATCGAAACAGGAGTCGGCCCTTTTATTGTCGCAGTAATAATGACTTGGTCGGCCAGAAGGCTCAGCAGTTCATTGGTGTCAACAACTGCAGTAGTGGTTCTGGCTCTATGTTTTTTCTTCCTAGGAACGGGAAGCAGTTCACCCCAGTCTTATCTGGGTTTCGCTCTAGCTGTAGGCGCAGGAATTTCTGCGGTAGGAGTGCTTTACTCCTCGCGCTGGGCTACTGAACAAGGGAACAGCGTTCTCACGATTGCAGCAGTGAGGTTTCACTTAGCTTGGATTATTAGCGGTCTCGTGGCTTTCTTTTCCGTGGAAGCGGAGATGCTTCGAGGCTCTACCCTGTCAATCGTCCTGCTATCGGTGATGTGCATTACTTTTCCTATCCTGCTCTTGCAGTGGGGAATTACCTTAGCGCCGCCTTTCATCTCGGCACTGATCATCGCGGCCCTTCCGGCCGTGGTGATGGCTACCGAGGTGGCATTGGGCTCTCAAGTCGAACCAATTCAGTTAACTTTGTTGATGCTCATTGTGGCAATAACCATAAGCCAAGCAATGTGGGGAACACGGAAAAATGAAAATATTAGTAGTTGATGATTCTTCAAGTGGCGCCGATCTGGTGGCAACCCTGCGCCAAAAAGGGACGTAGAGGTTGCTACTGCTAACCCGCCGTATGTCATCTCAGCTAACGAAGACGGGAGCATTTCCGATCCATGGGCCCTGGCCCTACTCCGGGAATGTAGCCAAGAAAAATTTGACCTTGTTGTGCCGGGAAGCGAATCAGGAGTATCCATAGCTGAGTGGGTTTCAGCTGAGTTAGGACTACCGCATAACGGTAGAGAGAAGATCTGGCACCGTCGCCATAAGCAAGGAATGATTGAAGTTGCTCACCAATATGGACTGCGTGCCCCAAGGTCTGTTACCCTATCCTCCGCTTCTGCACAAGACAGCCTTTATCTAGACCCGTCCCTGGTCAAGGATTGTGTTGTCAAGCCTGTGGGAAGCGGGGGCAGTGACCATGTCTATTTCTGCAAAACAGAACCCGAGACTCTTCAGGCGATTACTACCATTCAAAATTCTACGACTTTGCTAGGAGAAAAATCACCCTCCGTGGTTCTTCAGGAGTACGTAGACGGACCTCAATATTTTGTGAACACGGTGACAGCCGAAGGGCGTCATATTGTGACCGAAGTTTTCCGATACGGACTTACGGAGGAATCTGGAGCTCCCCACATATATTCAGCTATCACAGTAGGACCGGAGGACAACCACTATTCCGGTGCCGTGGAATATACCTTATCGCTCCTTGACGCTCTGGAAGTAAACTTCGGAGCCTCCCACGTGGAACTGAGGTGGTCTAAGGGGCAGTGGGTACTTATTGAATACAACGGTCGCTGTAGAGCGTGTCAAGTTGTTTGTGTGTGGGGTCGGACTATAGGTATTTGTCGAAGCGGTCGGGAAAGGCCACGGCCATTTGGTTGATGGCTTGTTTCCAGCCGGATACTCGTGCTCCTTCCACGAGTCTGCCGGCTGTCGCTGAGGCCCGTTTGCCCTGCTTCGCCCTCTTGGCAGCTCGTCTGTCTTCAATATTGCAGATCATCAACCACAGCGTTTTCAGCGCTGATTCATCGTTGGTGAACTGCACCCTGTTGCGGGTAGCTTTACGCAGTTCATTGTTGAATGATTCAATCGAATTCGTCGTATAGATTACCTTCCTGGCTGCTGGCGGGAACTGCAGAAACGGTACGAAACGCGCCCAAGCATCCCGCCAGACCTTGACTGAGCGGGGATACTTTTCTCCTAATTCAGAGGCTTCAAATTCGTCTAAAGCAACCTGAGCTGTGGATTCGTCTGCAGCGGTGTAAATCTTTTTCAACGCGGCCGATACGCCTCGGCGATCCCCGTAGGCTACCCATCGGTTAGCTGCGCGAATCAGGTGCACGATACAGGTTTGCACCATAGAGTGCGGCCAGGTTGCCTCTACTGCTTCTGGCAAGCCTTTCAGCCCGTCACAGCAGACAATAAAGACGTCTTTGACCCCACGGTTAGAAAGATTGGCACATACCTGCGCCCAAAATGAAGCGCCTTCTTCTTTGGCAATCCATAGGCCCAAAATGTGCTTAATACCGTCAAGATCCACACCAATTGCCATGTACGCGGATTTGTTGACCACTCGGCCACCATCGCGGACTTTAATGCGTAACGCATCCAGGAAGATAACGGGGTAGAACTCATCTAGCTGGCGGTTTTGCCAGACCATAACCTCATCGCCGACGGCATCAGTTACTGCAGAGATTGTTTCATGAGAAATATCTACCCGCAGGGCAGTAGCCATGTGATGCTGGATATCCCGAATGGTCATCCCACCGGCATACAAGCTGACAATCATGTCATCAACGTCGGTCAATCTCCTCGAGCCTTTGGGCACCATCGTAGGAGAAAAACGTGCCGTTTCTATCTCGTGGAACATCAATGCTTACTGGACCGTAATTAGAATCTACGGTTTTCGGATACGTCCCATTGCGATAATTATCCGTTCCAGCACTAGCTTTAGCTGCTCTATCACCGGATGCATAGCCCAGGTGAGTATCCATTTCCGCGTTCAGCCCGCGGGTAATTGAAGCTTGCAACATACCGCGAACCAGGTCATTAGCATCCGTGGTGGACGTGCCTAGCTCATCAATAAGTTTCGCGATTTCAGGGTTAGCAAGAAGCTTCTTTTCAATCGCATCAATCTTGGCCTTATCAGCCGGATCTCGTCGTGCCACACTAGTCATTCTGGCTTATCTCCTTATGCAGGTTGGGAACCTACACACAAACCATTAGACACTCTCGTGACATACTCCAGACTGCTAATAGGAACCTGACCCGCACAGAATGTGCGAGGTCTCAAAGTAATGTGGATGCCAGCGTGAAGTATGTCCGACCACCAGCGATGAAAGAAGTCCCATACTCATTAAACTCGCTAGGAGGTCTGGCATGACCTACGACTATGTCATCGGCATGGATGTTGGCAAATACTTCCACCACGCCTGCGTCTTAGATATCGACGGCGCCCAGGTGCTATCTAAGCGCATCAACCAAAACGAAAAATCCCTGCGCACACTCTTTTCAACGTTCAGCGCACACGACCACAAGGTCCTTGTCGTCGTAGACCAGCCAAATAACATTGGTCGGCTTACTGTCGCGGTTGCTCAAGATATCGGAATCGACGTGCGCTACCTTCCTGGTTTGGCTATGCGTCAACTCTCACGCATCCACGCTGGTAATGCCAAAACTGATATCCGGGACGCCTATATCATCGCCCACGCTGCAAAGAACCTTCCAGAATCCCTTCGCAGTGTCGACCGCGTCGAAGAAGCCTTCCTCCAATTGAAGGTCCTCAACGGTATCGACGAAGACTTAGCACGCTCATACACAAGGCTCATCAACCAGATTCGAAGTGCGCTAGTAGGCTGCTACCCGCAATTCGAACAAGCCCTTCGCGGTCAGATAATCCACCGCAAGTGGGTTCTACACCTACTTGCACGCTACGGCGGGCCCACCAAGATAAAACGCTTAGGTAAGGCCAAGGCAGCTGCCTTTGCTCGACGCTATAAGGCACGCAACCCCGAACCTGTCCTCGATGCCATATTCGCTGCTATCTCTGAGCAAACAGTCACTATTGCAGGTGCACACTATGCAGAAATGGGCGTAGCAATGTCGGCGAAGGACGCGCTTTTAAAGCTCGAGCACCGCAAACAAATCGACAAGGAAGTCATCAGGCTCATCAACGACATCCCCCACACTCAAATCCTGCTATCCATGCCGGGAATCGGACCAAAGACGGCAGCACAAATTCTCATGACCGCGGGCGATATGTCCGACTTTCCGTCAGCTGGGCACCTAGCCTCTTACGCTGGTTTATCGCCCCGAACGAATCAATCCGGAACCTCGATCATGTCGAACTCACTGAATAGAGCCGACAATAAAAAATTAAAGAACGCCCTATGGCAATCATCTTTTGCATCCATCAGATTCCACGAGCGTTCCCGGCAATTCTATGAACGAAAGCGCCGTGAAGGCAAGAGACATAACGCCGCAGTCGTAGCACTAGCCCGCAGACGACTCACCGTCCTCTACGCCATGATGCGCAACCACGAGTGCTACCACGATCCCGCACCATTACAGGAAGACCTAGCAGCCTAGACACTAAGAGCAAAGACAGCCGACCGGGTAAAATCCCAGTCGGCTAGCTGTCATGCCCGAAAACAACACGGCCAAACAACCCCGGCTGAAAAATCAACCCCGGCTAATCCACCCGCGAGGTTGACAAACTATATAGGAACACCCATTACGTTGTTATCAGTTCCGCTTGAGTTTACCCAGGATTCGTAACTCTGCCCCTGTGCAGGGGCAGGTTATGTTTGTCTGCGTTCCTTTTGCTTTTCTTTTTCAGGAGCAGTGGAACTAGTCGCTGGCTTCGGTATGGCTTATTTTCGTCCCTGTCTGACAATGATCCGGGGGGGTGATGCCGCCGAAGGCAGTGACATACTCCAAACTGCTAATAGGAACCTGACCCACATCAAGTGTGTGAGATCTCAAAGTAATGTGGATGCCAGCGTGAAGTATGTCCGACCACCAGCGATGAAAGAAGTCCCATACTCATTAAACTCGCTAGGAGGTCTGGCATGGTCTACGACTATGTCATCGGAATGGATGTTGGAAAATACTTTCACCACGCTTGCGTCTTAGATATCGACGGCGCCCAGGTCCTGTCCAAACGGATCAATCAAAACGAGCAGTCCTTACGCGCGCTCTTTTCGGATTTCTGCTCTGGTAACAACAAGGTCCTTGTCGTTGTTGACCAGCCTAATAACATTGGTCGGCTTACTGTCGCGGTAGCCCAAGACCTTGGAATTGATGTGCGCTATCTTCCCGGCTTGGCTATGCGTCAGCTCTCACGCATCCATGCCGGAAACGCCAAAACTGATATCCGGGATGCCTTCATCATTGCCCATGCTGGAAAGAACCTTCCAGAATCCCTTCGCAGTGTCGACCGCGTTGACAAGGCTTTCTGTCAGCTTAAGGTCCTCAATGGTATCGACGAAGACTTAGCACGCTCATACACAAGGCTCATCAACCAGATTCGGAGTGCACTTGTCGGCTGCTACCCGCAATTCGAGCAGGCCATTCGCGGTCAGATAATCCACCGTAAATGGGTCCTTCATCTGCTTGCCCGCTACGGCGGGCCAACGAAAATCAAACGCCTCGGTAAAACAAAAACTATAGCTTTCGCCCGCCGCCATAAAGCGCGTAATCCCGAGCCAGTTATCGATGCGATATTCGCTGCCATTGCCGAACAAACAGTATCCATTGCCGGTGCACACTATGCAGAAATGGGCGTGGCAATGTCAGCAAAAGACGCACTTGCCAAGCTTGATCACCGCAAGGACATCGAAAAGGAAGTCATCGACCTCATCGACGACATTCCCCACACACAAATCCTGCTATCCATGCCAGGAATCGGCCCGAAAACAGCAGCACAAATCCTCATGACTGTCGGGGATATGTCTGACTTTCCAACACCTGGACACTTGGCCTCATATGCTGGGCTATCGCCCCGGACAAACCAGTCAGGCACTTCAATAATGTCGAACTCGCTGAATAGAGCCGGCAACAAAAAACTAAAGAACGCCCTATGGCAATCATCTTTTGCATCCATCAGATTCCACGAGCGTTCACGGCAATTCTATGAACGAAAGCGCAAGGAAGGCAAAAGACACAACGCCGCAGTCGTAGCACTTGCCCGCAGACGACTCAACGTCCTCTACGCCATGATGCGCAACCACGAGTATTACCGCGACCCCGCCCCAGCAAAGGAAGCCGCAGCAGCCTAACCCCTAACAACGAAACAAGCCGACTGGGAAAAATCCCAGTCGGCTACCAGTCGCGCGCAAAACAACACACCTAAAAATCCCGAGTTAGGGATCCGCCCCCGTCCACCCCACCCGCGAGATTGACAAACTATATAGGAACACCCCCCCTATTTGACGTGTTAAGTCTGATAAAAATCCGGTTCGCCTACTCGGATGAGTGACGAACCGGAGCGAATGTAATATTCTACTTATTTGAAAACAAAACTCGAAGGCCTTTTCCTTGGAGCTTTGGATTATCTTCCATTCGCTTTTTTAGACCAAGGGCATAGCCAATGCTGCCCCCAGCAAAAACTACAATTGCGATGATCCACAGTGGCATGAGGTTCTCCTTTTAGCAGTGGGTAGATACCCATGTCCAGAATACGGTTTCACCTGCAAATGCTAGTCCAGCAATCGCGGGGTTGACAGCTGCTAGAGCTAGTACTTTGCCCCAAGATGCAGCATGTCCTGCACCGACTAGGCCAACAACGTAAGGGCATACCTGTTCTTTGGAGATGCGCTCTTCCATGGAAGCCTGTAGGCCGGCGATCTGTTCTGGGCTTGCTTCATTAAGACGAGCTCGAAGTGCTTGTGCGCTTTCCTCTGCGGTGATTGTTTTGGCTGAACCGTCAGGGTAAGTAGTAGTCACTTCTCCGGTGTCATTATTGATGGTTGCGGTAACTTCACCGTATTCATCAACTGACAGTGTTTGAGTTGTGAGTCCATGAAGCTCGCCGCCGAGGAAAGCGGGAGTTTCGGCAGGATTTTGACTTACTGCACGTGTTTCTGTGAACGTTTGTGATGGTGGGGCTTGGACTGCCATCGCTGGTGTTTGAGCTGTCGACATAGATACAGCAATAAAAGCTGCCGCTAGGCCTTTCGCTACTTTATGCATTTTATACTCCTTGGGGAAAGATGATGTCGCTGTTTCCAGCACTTTTAGGATAGCGCGCTTTACACCTGGATACATAGATTAATGCCTATGTTAATTATCATAGTTTTGAAATTAATGAGTCAGGCTTGTGAAGAACAAGGTACACCCTATTGTTACGCCGGTTTGGGGCAGAATGTTTGCTGTAAAATAGGGCCACTTCGGCCATTGTTTTACACTTGCATAGTGGGATCTAGACTTTAGATTTGCAGAAAGTAGTGAGTGTGATGTCGGCGAGTAAAGATTCCGGTTCATGTGGGCAGCGGGTGGGCTATATCTATGTCTCGACGGGACCTGACCCCATTTGGTGGACACCTGATTGGGGTTGCCCGCAAATCGTGGACACGTAGTGGAGCTACCTCGTGGTTAGGTAGCTATTTCTTTTCTGCTGGTGGTTAGGCTGGTGTGGTTCTCGAAATCGATGGGGCTGACCATCCCGAGGGCTTCAGTGTCGGCGTCGACGGTTGTAGACGACTTCAATCCAGTAAGCCACAGTCTGACGCGCAGCATCGCGGGTGGCCAGCGCTTCCGGTCGTAGAACTTAAGTTTTAAGCGTCGACCAGAACGACTCAGCCATCGCGTTATCGAAACACACCCCGGTACGCCCCACCGTCTGAGCAACACCTAGGTTGCGGCATACCTCCCAGAGTTGTTCGCTGGTACATTGCGTTCCGCGGTCAGCGTGAAACACGAGACCATCAGCAACGTCACCGCGCAGCGCATGTGCTATTCGCAGTGCTCCTTTGACTAGGCGCGTATCTTGGGCGCTATTCATAGCCTAGCCCAGCACACGACGGGAGTGGCCGTCTCGGATCACGCACAAGTACAACCATCCTTCATCGGTGCGCAGGTAGATAAATATCTGACATCCGCACCCGGTTGAGCTCACCAGTATCAAACATGCGCTTGACCAGGTCAGGAAGCGTGGACTTGCGCTTGGCTTGGATCGTTGTCACTGGAACGAAAGCACGCGGTGAAATCCCTTCAATGCCCATCATGCGCATCCGCTTGGCTACAGTCTTGCGATTCACACTGATCTGGTAGCGCTCACCTAGTTCTGCGGTGATTCACAGGGCACCATAGACCTCGTCGGAGTCTTTTTCAGATCTGATGAATCTTGCGGTCGACATCATCGTAAAATGATGCACGATCATCTTTTCCGGATAAGCGTTGCTGCTGTATATGGGCCCATGTGTAGTATCCAGACCGAGATACCTTCAAAAGGCGTGCCATGCGTTTGATGCTGTAGTTCGCCTTGCTCTGGCTGCATCAATTCGAACTTTTCTGCTCGCGTTGCCTTAAAGCGAAGAAGGCTGTCGCTTGTGACAAAAACTCGTTATCCATCTTGGCTTCTGCCAGCTCACGACGCAGACGAGTATTCTCCGCACGAAGATCCGCCTCGCTTAATCCATCGGAGGAGCCTTAGGCGTTGACGCTCATTTTTTACCCATCGGCCTAAAAGACCTGGTGCGACACCAATTTCTTTGGCTACATGAGCAATTGGGCGCTGCGATTCGATTACCAGGTTCGCGGCTTCACGTCGATACTCAGGTGTGTATTTCTGGCGTTGTTGACTCACAATGAACATCCTCTCTTACGGACACAAAATCCGCACTAATCGGGTGTCCACCAAATGGGGGTCAGGTCCGAACGCAGATAAACATAACCTGCCCCAGCATGGGGCTAGGAGTATGAATCCTGGGCTCCTCCGAACGGAACTGCTAACAGCGTAATGGGCAGGCGGTTGCCTGCCCCCTCGCTGATAGCTACGCTTGCCCCGCGAGGGCTACCTGGGCCGCGTGCACGGCGGCCTTATCGGCTTCCTGGATGAACCACGAATCCGTGCCCGGAATGGGCGGGGCCAGGGTGGTATCTGGGTACTCGGCGTGGGCGGGGATTCCTACGAGGTGTAGGCGCTCATCCACGGTGCCGTCGGCGTTGTGGACCTGGCGGGTATCGGGGTCCTCGGCAGGCGAGCCGGTAGGTACCTCGATGCCGTCGCTGGCGGTTTCCGTAAACGCGCGCACGCGGCCGGATTCCACGAGGGAGTGCATGAAGGAATCGTGCGGGGTGCGGCGGATATCGGGCTTGTGCACCCAGGCATCGAGAAGCGTCGTGCCCGGAATGCGCTTGCCGCCAGAGGCGCTGGAGCTGATGGTCCATTCGCCGGCGTCGGCATTCGTACCCAAGACGGGATTGCCGCCGACGAAGCTGACAATGCCGGCATCGACAAGCGCCAGCAATTGCTGCGTGCGGAAGGGCGGCGGGCCGGAGCACGTGGTCTGACCCAAGGAAATGGCCTTATCGAACATGTGGTGGCGCGACTCCAGGGTATAGCGGCCCTCGGCGCCCAGTACCTGGGTGGGTTTGCGGGAGAAACCGACCGACCACAAGGCGGCGCGCACCGGGCTATCCGGGCCCTTCTGGGCCTCTGCCAGGTCCTCGCACAGGCTCTGCACGATGTGCTCGGTGAGCTCCTGCTGGTTGGAAAAATCCTCCGTGAGCAGGTGCATCCAGCGCAACAGGCTGAAATCCTTGGTGGTGTGGTGCGCAATGACCTCATCGAGCTGAGCCAGGCCGTTATAGGCCACGCCCGCATCCACCGGAGTGGCATCGAGGGCAGCGATGATCTCCTCGCGGGAGGAGCGCAGGCTCTCCGGCTCGACGCGGGCGAGGGAATCGATATAGGCCTGGTAGGCATCGCGGGCAACCGCCGGCCACACCTCGGTGTCATAGTTGATGGAGCGCGCGCCCGTGCGGTGGGATAGCTCGGCGACGACCTTCTTCAGGCGCGGGATTTCCGCGGCCGGTGGCAGGGAGCCTTCATCGGATTGCGGCAGGAAGGGATAGCCGCGCCGGGAAGCAGCCGCAAAGGTGGGCTCGGTGCCGGTGGCCTCATAGCGCATGCCCCAAGGCTTGGAGGAATCCTCAACGAACTTACCGCCGCGGCCCACGGTAGACAGGATGAGGATATCGAAAAAGCCCATGCCAAGCCCGCGCACGAGGACTTTCTCATTGTCCTCGATGGAGTCAACGCCCTGGTCAATGGGATTATCAGCGCGAATCCAGCGCAGGCTGGGGTTATCTTCCAAGGTCTTAAGGATCCACCGCTCGTTTTCGGTATAACCCTGGTTTTGCCAGCCCGTGACCGCCAAGGTGGAGCCGGCCTCAACGGTGGTGTCGTTGTTGAGGTGCAAAATATCCGCGCCATCGCGGGATTCAATATCCACCACGCGGGCGTGGTGTTGCTTGACCTCAACCCACTCCGGCACGTCCTGCAGGACCGAGCGGAAGACCCACAGGATGTAGTGGCCGTAGAGCGCGCGCGGCAAATAGGATTCGGGACGCAATTTCTCCAGCTCTGCGCGGCCGAATTCCTCAAGCACCTGTGGATCGAGCGGGTGGGCAGCGGCGTAATCGCGGGCGCCGGCGGGCACGTTGGCATCGCCAAGCGTCAGGCGGATCCACTCGTAGATGGTGGGGCCTTCAACCACCGGAGCCTCCACAGTGGAGCCGGGTTCAGAAAACAGCGTCATGCCGTGTGCGAAGGTATTCATGCACAGGTACTTGGGCTGGTTGATATCCCAAATCTTGCCGCCGCCGTGCTGGGCATCATCGATGAGATGTAGCGTCAGCTTTTCTGGCGGGTGAGACACAGTATTGAGTTGTGCCACGAGGCGCTCCAGGACGGAAATGCCGCGGGGGCCAAGTCCAATCAGCGCGATGGATGAAGTGTTATCGGTCAACGCGGAGCCCTACCTTCTAGCTTATAGACCAAGCGGAATCGTCATAATAGACAATGAAGTCTATCAGTTGGGGCGCTGGCTAAATATGCACCGCCTGTGGCTCGGTGGCGGCAGGGCGCGCTCGCCAGCCGGAACACTCCGGGCGGGCGTGAAATTAATTCTTGGCAGGCGGAGCGGTAGACAGATCGGTAGGCAATGCGCGGCGGGGGTGGCGGGCCGAAGCGTTGCCTTAGGAAGCTGGTGCGCGGGTAAGATCGCGGACATGACAATTAAGGTTCGCGATGCCCACTTACACAACCTGCGCAATGTCGATGTGGATATGCCGCGTGGCCAACTCGTGGCGGTGACGGGAGTATCCGGTTCCGGAAAATCCTCTCTGGCCTTTGGCACGATCCACGGGGAAGGGCAGCGCCGCTACCTGGAATCGGTGGCGCCGTTTGCGCGCCGGCTCATTAGCTCCGCGGTGGACCCACAGGTAAGCCAGGTGGAGGGCTTGCCGCCCACGGTGGCGTTGCAGCAATCCACCTCCGGCGGCGGGGCGCGCTCCACGGTGGGCACGGTCTCCGCGCTATCTAATAGCGTGCGCTTGTTGTACTCGCGCGCCGGGGATAACCCTGAGGGGCTCTACTCGGATGCATTTTCGCCGAATACCCCAGAGGGCATGTGCCCGCAGTGCCAAGGTGCGGGCGTGGTGCACGAGCCCACCGAGCAATCGATGGTGCCCGATCCCACCTTGTCCATTGAGGAAGGCGCCATTAAGGCTTGGCCCGGTGCGTGGGCGGGCAAGAATTTTCACGATATCCTCATGAACTTGGGCTATGACCTGGATTCGCCCTGGCAAGACCTGCCGCAGGAAGACCGCGACTGGATCCTATTTACCGAAGAACGCCCCGTGGTCACCGTAAAACCGCTGCGCGGTGCGGACCAGATTCAGCGCAATTATGAAGGCACGTGGCGTTCGGTGGCCAGCTACCTCACCAAGACGCTGCAGGAGACCCAATCGGAATCGCTGCGCAAGCGCACGTTGTCCTTCATGGAATCCCGCGAGTGCGATACCTGCCACGGCCGGCGGTTGAACCCGCGGGCGCTCAAGGTGACGTATGCGGGAATGAGCATCGACAAGCTGGGCGCGCTGCCGCTGGACCAGGTCTATGAGGTGCTCAGCGCGCAGGAGCCGGAGGAGAATTCCGCGGAGGATCTGCTGCTCAAGCAGGTGCTTCCGGCGCTAACCTCCGCCCTGGAGCTGGGGCTGGCGCACCTGAGCCTAGACCGTCCCACCCAGAGCCTTTCGGCGGGTGAATTGCAGCGCATCCGGCTCGCCGCCCAGCTGCGTTCCGGCCTCTTCGGCGTGGCGTATGTGCTCGATGAGCCGTCTGCCGGCCTGCACCCCGATGAGCGCGGGGCGGTGTTGGAGATGTGCCGCCGGTTTATTGACGCCGGTAATTCGGTGCTGCTCGTGGAACACGATATGGACCTGGTGGCCCAGGCGGATTGGCTCGTGGACGTTGGCCCCTACGCCGGCGAGGGCGGCGGCAAGGTGGTCTATTCCGGCCCGGTCGAGGACTACGACGCCGATACCCCCACCGCCCGCGCCTTGGCGCAGCGAGAGCTCGCGCTTGCCGATGCCCCCCGTACCCCCTCCAACCACCTCCGCCTGCGCGGCATTTCCGCGCGCAGCATCGACGGGCTCGATGTTGATTTCGGGCTGGGGCAATTTACCGCTGTGGCCGGGGTCTCGGGGTCGGGCAAGTCGACGCTGGTGAGCACCGTGTTGGCAGAAACCCTCAAGGAATCTGCCACCGCCGTGGCCGATGAGGATAAAGATGACGCAGATGAGGGTGGCCACGAGTTCTCGCTTGCCGGGGTAGAGGGCCTGGATAAGGTCTCCCGGCTGGTGCAGATTTCCCAAAAGCCCATTGGCCGCACCCCGCGTTCCACGCTGGCCACCTATACCGGCCTTTTCGATAACGTGCGCAAGCTCTTTGCCTCCACCCCGGAGGCCAAGGAGCGCAAGTGGACGGTCTCGCGCTTTTCCTACAACGTAAAGCAGGGCCAGTGCCCCACCTGTGGTGGCGCCGGAAAAATCGAGGTAGAGCTGGTCTTTTTGCCGGGTTCCTATACCACCTGCCCGCAATGCGGCGGTGCCCGCTTCAACGATGAGACCCTCGAGGTGACCTGGCACGGGCGCAGCATCGCAGAGGTGCTGGAGCTCACCGTGGATGAGGCCGCCGAGTTCTTTGCCGAGGAACCAAAGATTCACCGCGCCATCGCCACGCTGCAGGCCGTGGGCCTGGGCTACCTCCGCTTAGGACAAGGCGCGCCGGAGCTTTCCGGCGGTGAGGCGCAGCGCATCAAGCTCGCCACGGAGCTGCAGCGCTCCCGCAATTCGCGGCGCGGGCACACGGTCTACATGCTGGATGAGCCCACCACCGGCCTGCACCCGGCCGATATTGCCCTGCTCAATGCGGAGTTGCACAAGCTTGTCGATGCCGGGCATACCGTGATCGTCATCGAACACGATCTCAACGTTCTGGCGAGCGCGGACCGCATCATTGAGATGGGCCCTGGCGCCGGTGCAGACGGCGGGCAGATTATCGCCGATGCCACCCCAAGCCAGCTGGCCGCGGAAGATACCGCGACCGGTAGGGCGCTGCGGGCACGTCAGCGCCAGAGCTAGCATCCTCCCTGGTTCAACGCTGGCATCTGGGAGATTCCCTGGGAACTCACAGGAAAATGATGTACATCTGGTAGGCATGACAAATAATGGCTTTGGTGAAAACGGTTCCAATGGCCGAAAAGGCTCTCATAATGATGACCGCGGCACTGACGAGACCCGCCAGTGGTCTGGCCCGGCCGAGGATGCCACGCGCCAGATAGGCCGCGTTCCAGATAGCGCGGCCGGTGATGCCCGCAACCAGCGCCCGCAGCAGTATTTCCCAGGTGCGCAGCAGCCGCAGAATGAGACGCGGCAATTCGATGCAAGCGCCGACTACCAGCAGAATTACCAACAAAACTACCAGCAGCCCGGCGGGCAGTATGACCAGCAGCAGTACGGCCAACAACAGTATGGCCAGCAGCAATATGAGCCGGTGCCGTCGGACTATGACCCGGACCAGCGCGGCAGGGGAAAGAAGAAAAACGGCGGGATGGCCGGTGTCTTTGCCGCCATCGCCGTGGTTGCCATCTTGGCGGCGGGCGCCCTGTTTTTCTTGTGGCGCAATGCCGCGAGCGATGCCGATAAGCCCGCGCCAGAACCGGTGACGGAAACCACGACCACGCAGGTGCCCACTACGGTGACCGAAACCGAGGATGCGGGCCCTGGCATTTCTGAGCGCTTGCGCAATCTGCCAAACCTGCAAGACGAGCTCCCCGAAGATATTCCTTCCGAGCTGCCACCGGAAATCCAGGACCGCCTGGAAGAAGGCAATGACCTCGACGTAGAACGCCTCTTGCGGGATCTCCTTGGCAATAGTGGCAACCAGCAGCAGGGCTAACACATAGTAGCGGCGGCGCGGTACGGTGCGGCGGGATTGCCGATTGCCGGCCGCCGCGCCGCAGTAGGTAAAATCTGGCAGCATGAATGAATCGATGCAGCTGGCTGAACAGGTAGCCGCCCAATTGGCGCGCCACCTTACTGATGTGGTGCTGTGCCCGGGATCCCGCAACGCACCGCTGTCCCTAGCGCTCTTGGCGCGCGAGGATATCCGGGTGCATACGCGCATTGATGAGCGCGGCGCTGCGTTTACCGCCTTAGGCATGGCGCGCGTGCAGCACCGCCACGTCGGGGTGGTGATGACTTCCGGCACGGCCGTGGCCAATACGCTGCCCGCGGTGGTTGAAGCGCACTATTCGCATACCCCGCTCGCCATTATTAGCGCCGACCGCCCAGAGCGGTTGATCGGCACCGGTGCTTCCCAAACCATCGTGCAAGACGGCATCTTCGGCGTCTATGCGGATACCACCCAGGTCAACGAGCAAAAAGATATTGCCGCCCTTGCGGAGCGGTTTGAGCGCGATCTTCAGGTGCACATCAATATCGCCTTTGACGCGCCGCTGGTAGGAGATAGCCTGCCGGAACCTGTAGGTGGCGATGGCACTCGCGCGGCTACCCCGCGGTTTTATGACCACGGCGAGGTCGCGGTGGACTTGAGCAAAAATACCCTCGTCATCGCCGGCGATGAGGCCTGGGAGGTTGAGGGCTTAGAAGACGTGCCGACCATCGCGGAGCCCTCCGCGCCGGGGCCCTTCCACCCCGTGCACCCGGCCGCGGCGCACATTTTCCGCAAGGCGCAGGTCTCCGCCAATGACTACGTAGTCAATACCAAGGTTGAGCAGGTCATCGTGGTGGGCCACCCCACGCTGCACCGCGGGGTGCTCGCGCTGATGAATGACCCGGATATCGAGCTCGTGGTGCTCTCGCGCACGGCGGACTTTACCAACCAGCGCGGGGATAACGCGCGCCTTGGCACCACCGTCAAGGTCACCGGGGAGCCAAGCCGCGAGTGGCTCAAGATTTGCGAGGGCGCGACCGACATGGCCAGCGAGGCCGTGCGCGCAACATTGGAGGAAGAAGAGCTCGGGTTTACCGGACTGCACGTAGCGGCGGCGGTAGGCGATACGCTTGCGGTCAATGACGCGGTGGTCCTCGGCGCCTCGAATCCGGTGCGCGATGCCTCCTTCATCGGTATGCCCTTTGACGGCGTGGATACCTACGCCCCGCGCGGGGTGGCCGGCATCGATGGCACAGTGTCCCAAGCCATTGGCGTCGCCCTGGCCACGCAATCGCTGGATCCCACCAATTGGCGCGCCCCACGCGTGATGGCTTTGGTAGGGGATGTGACCTTCCTGCACGATGCCAATGGTCTGTTGATCCCGGAGGACCAGCCGCGGCCGGAAAACCTCACCATCGTGGTGGCCAATGACAATGGCGGCGGCATTTTTGAAACCCTGGAACAAGGCGCGCCCGCGCTTCGCGATGCCTTCGAGCCGGCCTTTGGAACGCCGCATGGGGTGGGCATCGACAAGCTGGCAGAGGCTTATGACGCAGACTACCGCCTGGTGACCACCCCGCAGGAGCTGCTGGATACCCTGGCAGAGCTCAAGGAATACTCCACGGGCATCACTATCGTGGAGGCGCAGACCACCCGTGCCACGCGCCGGACGCTGCAGGATAAGCTCACGCAGAAGGTGGGCCAGTAAGTGGCCCCGCGCTATACGCCCGCGGTTTTTCGGCGCCGGCTGCACCAGCTCGTGTTGGCCATTTATGTGGCGCTGATCGTGGGCTCGGTGGGCCTCGTGGTGGGGCCATTCCTCAATGACCGCGCCATTTCCGCACAGCCTAACCGGGCCTTGGCAACGGTCAAGGACGTCGGCGTGCTGCGCACCACCGTGGATTTTCAAGATAGTGACGGGATCTACCATGCCCCGCGGCAAGGATTGCTCTATCCCACCGACCTGGGCGAGGGACAGCAGGTATGGGTGCAGTACGCCGAAGATAACCCGGATTTGGTGAAGGTAGAAGGCCGCGAGTGGACCTTGGCGGTCATACCGGCGCTGTCCGTGGCCATCGTGTCGACGCTTGGCGCAGTGGGGTTGTGGCGGCTTATTAACCTGACCACCCGCCGCGCTGAAAAATCCCGCTGAAAAATAATTTACCTAGATTTTTCATTGGATTCACCAAAGGCCGAGAAAAATAAGCCATTATGGTGGCATGCGAGTTGCAATCGTGGCCGAATCGTTCCTTCCCAATGTCAATGGCGTGACAAACTCGGTGCTGCGCGTTTTGGAGCACCTGCACGAAACCGGACACGATGCGATTGTCATCGCCCCCGGTGCCCGCGAGGGCCAAGAAGAAATCCCCGATTATTTGGGCTTTCCCATCTACCGCGTGCCCACCGTGCGCGTGCCGCTGGTGGATTCGCTGCCGGTGGGCGTGCCTACCACGGCCGTGGATGACGCGCTGCGGAAGTTCAAGCCCGATATCATCCACCTAGCCAGCCCGTTTGTGTTGGGTGCAGCGGGCGCATTTTCGGCCCGCCAACAGCGCATTCCGGCAGTGGCGCTCTATCAAACCGATGTCGCCGGGTTCGCCACCAAGTACCACGCCTCCGCATTGGCCTATGGCGTGTGGGAGTGGCTGCGTACCATCCACAATTCCTGCCAGATGACCCTGGCACCGTCCTCGCTAACCATCCGGGACTTGGAAAAACACCACATCAAGCACGTGCGCCACTGGGGCCGCGGCGTCAATGCCGAGCTATTCCATCCCGAAAAGCGCTCTGCATCCCTGCGCCGCAGCTGGGACCGCAGTGGAAAGAAGAACATCGTCGGCTTCGTCGGCCGCTTGGCCGCGGAAAAGGGCGTGCACCGCTTGTCCGCGCTCAATGACCGCGAGGATATTCAGCTGGTCATCGTCGGCGATGGCCCCGAGCGCCCGCTATTGGAGGCGCAGCTTCCTAACGCCGTGTTTACCGGCGCGCTGAGCGGTGACGAACTGGCCCAGGCCTATGCCTCGCTGGATGTCTTTGTGCACGCCGGGGAATTTGAAACCTTCTGCCAGTCCATCCAGGAGGCCCAAGCCTCTGGGGTGCCCACCATCGGCCCGCGGGCAGGCGGGCCCGTGGACCTTATCCAGGAAGGCTATAACGGCCTGCTTTTAGACGTAGATAGCTTTGTTGAGGACCTGCCCAATGCCGTCGATGCGCTCCTCAACCCGGAGATACATGCGGAGTTGCGGGATAATGCCCGCGCCTCCATTTCTTCGAAGACGTGGACCGCGCTGTGCGAGCAGCTGGTGGGTTATTACGAAGAGGTGTTAGAAGATACCCGCCGGGTGCCGCTGACCATTTTGGGGCAGCGCCCGGAGCTGCCGCGGTGGGCGGCTCGTGCCCTTGGGGCGCGCGTAGCCTAGACTAGGCATTTGTGTCTAAGGCAGATCTGGATAAAAAGCCCTTCGACGTCGCGCGCATGTTTGACGCCGTCGGCGAAAAATACGACCTCACCAATACCGTCTTGTCCTTTGGGCAGGACAAGCGCTGGCGCAAGCGCACCCGCGAGCGCCTTAACCTGCAGCCGGGGGAAAAGGTCCTCGACCTCGCGGCCGGAACCGCGGTATCCACAGAAGAGCTGTCCAAATCCGGCGCGTGGTGTGTAGCCTGTGATTTTTCGCGCGGTATGCTCGCCGCCGGAAGCGAGCGCGACGTGCCCAAGGTGGCCGGCGATGGCATGAAATTGCCTTTTGCGGATAATACGTTTGACGCCGTCACCATTTCCTATGGCCTGCGCAATATCCACGATTACGAGCTGGGGCTGCGGGAAATGGCGCGCGTGACCAAGCCGGGCGGGCGCCTGGCGGTGGCGGAATTTTCCACCCCCATCGTCCCGGTATTCGGCACCGTGTACAAGGAATACCTCATGCGCCTGCTGCCTCCGGTTGCGCGCGTGGTCTCCTCCAACCCGGACGCCTATATTTACCTCGCGGAATCCATCCGCGCTTGGCCTGGCCAAGAGGAACTGGCGGCGGCCATCAACCGCAACGGCTGGGCCGATGCGGGCTGGCAAAACCTTTCTTTGGGCATCGTCGCCTTGCACTCGGCGACGAAGCCGCTTGCCGATGCCCCACAGTAACCCCTGAAGCTCCCTAGACCGCCGCAGTGGAGGCCCACAGGGGCGTATCGCGCCGGACGGCGCCTACGCTGCGGCCCGCCATGCGCCACAGGCGGGCGATAAGATCGCGGTCCTCCTCCGTGATGAGGTTGCCCATAAGGCGGGCTGCGGCGGGCATCAGCAAGCGGCCCACCGGCCCGCGCAGCGCCAATGGGCCCGCCACGGGCAGGAATTGCGGGTAGGTCAACAGGCGGGCGGCCGTGCGCGCAAGCAGGAAGGATTCGCCGTAGTGCTCGCGCAGGGTGGCCGGCCACGCGAGGGTGAAATCCTTCGGCCCGAGCATGCCCACCGCGAGCGCTGCGGTCTCGAGGCCGTAGTCGATGCCCTCGCCGTTTAAGGGGTTGACGCAGGCGGCGGCATCACCAATGAGCATCCAATTGGCCCCCGCCACATTAGAGACCGCCCCGCCCATGGGCAGCAGGGCAGAGGTGACGTGTTCGATGTCCCCAAGGCCCCACTCCGCGCGCTGCTGGGCGGCGTAGAACTCTAGCAACTTTTTGGTATTAATCTTGGCCGGCCGCTGCGCGGTCGATAGCGCGCCGACGCCGATATTGACCTGCCCTAGCTCTGCACCCAACGGGAAAATCCACCCGTAGCCGGGCTGGACTGCATCATCTTCATCTTTTAATTCCACGTGTGAGTGCATCCACGGCTCGGTTGCTTGAGGGGAGGCGGCATAGGAGCGCGCGGCGATGCCATAGACTTCATCGCGGTGCCAGGTGCGGCCCAATTGCTTGCCAAAGGTAGAACGCACGCCATCGGCCACGATGAGCCATTTCGGCCGAATAATCTGCTCGCCGATGCGAAACGAGGTCACCCGGTTGCCCTCCATCACCGGGGCGCTTGCGGGGGTACCGGATATGAGCGTGGCGCCTGCGGCGGTGGCTGCCTCTACCAGCTGCGCATCGAGCCTAAAGCGCGGCAGGGCAGTGCCCGCCTGCGAAGGGTAGGTCTGCGGCCACGGGGCGGTGACGTCCCCGCCGTAGCCGTGCAGCTTGAGCCCGCGGTTGCGGTAGGAGGCGTTAACGGTGATGCCAAGCTTGTCTAGCTGGTGCATTGCCCGTGGGGTGAGCCCATCGCCGCAGGTTTTATCGCGGGGGAAGGTGGCTGAATCAATGAGGACAGTCTCATAGCCTGCGCGGGCGGCGTGGATAGCCGCAGCACTTCCTGCGGGTCCTGCACCGATGATGGCGACTTCGACAGGGCGGGGGGAATCGATCTGTTCCGACATAGGGACTATCATTGCACTAGTTCAACCCCTCAAGTGTGTTAAGGGGGCTGGTTTGGACTACGGTAGATAAACGATTATCTCTGGCTTTTAATTGCAAGGAACGCTATTTAATGACTCACGGCCACTCGCATGCCACTCACGTGGATCTTGGTGATCCACAGCTTAATGAACGCATTGGCGCGGGCATGGAAGCAGTAGAAGAAAAGCTGCGCAGTGAAACTGACCGCGGCCAGGACTTCTTGAAGGACAAGGTAAGCCATCTGTCCAAGGCAGGCGGCAAGCGCTTTCGCCCAATGATGGCCCTGCTTGCCTCTGAGTACGGCGCCAAACCGGGCTGTGAAGAGGTTATTAAGTCCGCCACCGTTGTGGAGATGGTGCACGTTGCCACCCTGTACCACGATGATGTGATGGATGAGGCGGATCGCCGCCGCGGCGTGGAATCCGCCAACTCCCGGTGGAATAACTCTGTGGCCATCCTTGCCGGCGATGCCCTTTTGGCGCACGCCTCCCGCCTGATGAGCCAACTAGATACCCATACCGTAAGCCACTTTGCGGATACCTTTGAAGAGCTGGTGACCGGCCAGATGCGCGAGACCATCGGTGCCGGCGAAGCCAACCCCGTGGACCACTATATGGCCGTTATTCAGGAAAAGACCGCGGTGCTTATCGCCTCTGCCGGTTACCTCGGCGCGTACCACTCGGGCGCTTCTGCAGAATACGCTGCTGCGTTGAGCCGCATTGGCGGTGCCATCGGCATGATCTTCCAGATCGTGGACGATGTCATCGATATCTTCTCCGATCCAGAAGAGTCCGGAAAGACTCCGGGCACCGACCTGCGCGAGGGTGTCTTTACCCTCCCCGTCCTCTACGCCTTGGAAGAGGACGGCGAGGTGGGAGACCAGCTGCGTGAGCTGCTGACAGGCCCCCTAGAAACCGATGCTGAGGTCGAGCGTGCCATTGAGCTCCTGCGCCAGTCTGGCGGCCGTCAGCGGGCGCTAGAGGACATTAACGCCTACCTACGCACCGTAGAAGAACAGCTTTCCGTGCTGCCGGAAAATTCCGCTAGCCAAGCGCTGCGCCAGCTTGCGGACTACACCGTTCGCCGCGTGGGCTAGCTGCTTGTCGATGCCCCCTCCTACACACCCCATTTCTCCCCGCTGCGCTGGCGATTTGGAGGTAGGTGGGTGCTTCATAGTAAAGTACATACACGCACCACAGAGTGCATGCCAGGTTGCCCGAGCGGCCAAAGGGAGCGGACTGTAAATCCGCCGGCATTGCCTTCAGAAGTTCGAATCTTCTACCTGGCACAACACAGAGCCCCACAAGCACAAGCTTGTGGGGCTTCGTTGTTTTCTCCTGCAAGGCGGATCTGAAAGCTCAATGGGACGCGGCACACCTTGAATAGGACTAACAGATGCTCGTGATAGCCCAGAATAAGGTTAGTTTTCAGTACGTGAACGATTGATAAGGTGTCTGCATGCGGTTGAATAAGCTTGCTATCAGTACTGTTTGCTTACCTTTAATGCTCGTAGGTTGTGGTGTGCAAGACCCTGAGCCCTCTGCAGAATCTGAGGCACCGAATAATGGCGATACTTCTCTGGAGAGTTTTGAGCCCCGTCCCTCAGACGCTCCAATACTTGGGAATGTTACGGCTGAAGGGGAGTGCGATCCGCAAGTGGTGAAAATGGATAACGAGAAGAATACGCCCCACATTCACTATGGAGGTCAACCCGGTGATGAATTAACCATCAAATATATGAATGGCGACGAAGTTGTGCAGGAGGATAGCGTTGAACTGTCCAGCACAACAACTAGTATCCAAACTGGAGCCAGTACCTATAACGGGGATTTGGACCGTGCTGAAATCGTTGCCAAAGGTCGCTCTGGTACCGATGGCACGTGTCATATCACCATTAAATAGTTGATATTTGCTGTTGAGGGAATTCTCTACTCTTGATCTCTTAGCAATCGATAAACCCAGATCCCGGAGTATCGGAATATTGAACATCTCTTGTGCTTGTTCAAGTAGTCGGTTTGGCTCGTCTAATGCTTTTTGAATCGGCTTTTCGTGCCCATTGAGAAGTATCAGGCACCGTCTCATCTTGGGAGAGAGGAGTCTTCCAGCGTTTTATTTTCGCATACGATGAAGGGCATGGAAGAAAGGCGGCTAGCAACACTATTTTTTGGCAATGTAGTGCTTGAATCCCAAATCTCGGGTACGTTTCCCAAAATGTACGCTGCGGATATGCGGTCTTATTGGATAAGGCCGAGCAGAGATGGTGCCATTGCTGTTCCACTAGATGATCTTCGCGGACAAATTACTGCGGATAGGGCTAAGGCACTTTCTGAGAAAATCTTTGAATCGGTTGCCTTAGAACTAGAGAAGAATTATACAGGAGGCAAAAGCCAAGCAGTACAAGAGCTTACTGCTTGGCTTTTGCAAGAGTAGCTTAGAGCCCAAAGTAATCGCGCAGATCGGCCGCGATGGCATCGAGGCGACCGGCGTCGGGGGACTCTAGGTAGCACTTGAGCTTGGGCTCGGTGCCGGAGGGGCGAACGATGACGCGGTCATCGTTCTCGGTGAAGAGCTTCGAGCCTTGGGCGAACTTTTCCACCTTGGACACTGGGGAGCCGGCGAGCTCGGTCGGCGGGGTAGCAGAGACCTTGTCCATTGCTTGGGTAATCAGGCTCAAGTCCTCGACGCGGAAGGTCAGAGGCTGCGTGTGCAGGGCGCCGACCGTGGCGTAGATATCATCCAAGCGGCCTAGGAGGCTGCTTCCAGCGGCCTTGCATTCGGCAGCGAGGCTGGCGAGCACCACGGAGGTAGAGATGCCGTCCTTATCGCGCACTGCGTTGGGATCGGGGCAGAAACCAATAGCTTCTTCGTAGCCGAAAGCCAGCTCCGGGGTGCGGGCGATCCACTTGAAACCGGTCAGGGTTTCCTCGTGGCCGAGGCCGTAGTGCGCGGCGATGCGCCCGAGCAGGCGGGACGATACGAGGGAGTTGGCGAAGTTGCCGGTAGCGCCGCGGCGAGCAAGGTAATCGCCAAGCAAGGCACCGGTCTCATCGCCACTGAGCTGGCGCCAGGTGCCATCGGTGGGCAGGGCGGCGGCGCAGCGATCGGCGTCGGGGTCGTGAGCGATAAGGATATCGGCACCGATTTTCTCGGCATGCTGAATGCCAAGGTCCAGTGCGCCAGGCTCTTCCGGGTTGGGGAAGGACACCGTGGGGAAATCTGGGTCAGGAGCGGCCTGTTCCGGCACCAGCGAGACATTAAAACCACAGCGAGACAGCAGTTCCTTACCCAGTTCGGCACCCACGCCGTGCATGGCGGTCAGAGCGATGGTGATATCGGTATTTTCACCGACCAACGTGGCGGCGCGGTCGAGGTACTCCGCGCGGGTATCGACGTCCTCGATGTGATCGGAGGTGAGCGGGACCTCATCGGCATAGGGGGCCTTAGCGATGGCGGCGGCGATTTCCTTATCGGCTGGGGAGATGAGCTGCACGCCCTCGCCCGGGCCGGTGGCAACGCGGCCACCCAGATACACCTTGTAGCCATTATCGGCAGGCGGGTTGTGGGAGGCGGTAACCATAATGCCGGCGTCCGCGCCTAAGGAACGCACCGTGAAGGCGGTCAGCGGGGTCGGATTCTGAGCAGGCAGGACTAAGGCCTTTCCGCCAGCGGCGGAGATAACCTGCGCGGCATCGCGCTGGAACTGCGCGGATCCGTGGCGGGCATCGCAGCCGATGACGACGACCGGGGTATCGACTTGCTGCTTGAGCCAGGTAATAAGACCGTAGGTGGTGCGGATGACCACGGCGCGGTTCATGCGGGATTCGCCCGCGCCCACGGCGGCGCGCAGGCCCGCGGTACCAAAGTTCAGTGGGCCCGCGAAGGCGGCGGCGAGTTCTTCGGAGTTATCTTCCTCGATCCACGTGAGCACCTGACGGGCGGTGTCCGCATCCGGATCGTGTTTGGCCCAAGTGCGGGCGTAGTCGATATCGAAGGTCTTATCCACAGACATGGCTTAAAGCTCCTCGAGGATCTTGGCGGAGGAGGACAGTCCCAGGCGGCTGGCGCCGGCCTCGATCATGGCGAGGGCATCCTCGGCGGTACGGATGCCGCCGGAGGCCTTCACGCCCAGCTTGTCGCCTACGGTCTCGCGCATGAGCTTGACTGCTTGGGTGGAGGCACCGCCGGCGGGGTGGAAACCTGTGGAGGTCTTTACAAAGTCCGCCTGAGCGGCAGCGGCGGCCTGGCAGGCGAGGACAATGGCGGCATCGGAAAGCGCGGCAGACTCGATGATGACCTTGAGCACCTTGCCTGGGATGGCATCGCGCACGGCCTGGATTTCTGCTTGCAGCTCCTCGGCGCGGCCTTCGATGGCCAGCGGGATATTGATGACCATGTCTACTTCCTCGGCGCCATCGGCAACCGCGCGGGTTGCCTCAGCGGCCTTGATTTCCGGCTTGACGGCGCCGGAAGGAAAGCCCACGACCGTGGCGACGTGGAGGGACTCCGGGGTCTCGAGCGGCAGGGCGGAAGGGGAGACGCACACGGCGTAGGTGCCAAGCTCGGTGGCCTCTTCTACCAAGGCGCGGAACTGCTCCGGGGTGGCCTCTGGCTTGAGCAGGGTGTGGTCGATGTAGGAAGCGACGTCTGAGCGGGTGAGGTTCTGGGAAGTCATGATTTTCTCCTTTAGGAAACTGGGGCGGGTTCGTTTTTAGCCATCTTTAGATCCGAAATGATGTACAGCGCGGAACCGAAGAGAGCGATGACGGTGAGAATGAGCAGGGTGGTGGTGTAGCTGGTGGACTCCATCAGCTTGGCGGTGTACGCAATGCCCAGCGGGATGGCGATATTGATGGTGAGGTTATAAAAGCCGATGGCGATACCGGACTTGGCTGCGGTGATATTGCGCAGTGCAGTATTGACCAGTGGTGCGTACATCAGGGAAAAGCCGCTGGCAAAGGCAATAATGGTGATAACAAGCACAGTCACGTGAACCTGTGCAAACAGCGCGGCAATGAATAAGGAACCTGCAACCAAAGCAAAAGCGGTATAGATGGTGGCTCGAGACGAGAGCACCGTGCCGATCTTGCCGGACAAAATACCGACGAGCACGGCGCAGGCATAGCCAGGAATGAGCAACAACGAAGCACGGTCAAGGCTCATGCCGTGCATGTCTTGGGCTGCATAGGGAAGCAGGAAGATAAAGCCCAGCTGGGTGGAATAGACAAAGAGCACCATGACGATGGTCCACACGTAGCGTCCATTGGTAAAGAATTCCGGGGTGACCACGGGGTTCTTTGCGTTCTTGATGTGCACGATGAACAGGACTAAGCCAATGGCTGCCAAGACGAGCCAGTACCAGGCGTAATCCTGCATAAACATGATGAGAGCGCTGGCGAAGACGGCGACGAAGAACAGGCCAAGTGCGTCCAGGTGGCCCTCCACGGCCTCATCTTCCGGCACATTTTTAATGATGGGCGGAATGGTGAGCAGGAGGATAAGTGGGATGAGGAACATCGCCGTCCAGGACACGTAAGTGGAGATGAACCCAGAGGTCAGCGCACCAATGAGCAGGCCGGCCTGGAAGGCAGCGGTGGAAAAGCCGAGGTAGGTCTTTTGATCATCCTCACTCAAGTGCTTGGTCACGTAGATGACATAGAGCGTCTCAGCGGCGGCCAAACCGGTGGTCTGAATCAAACGCCCAGTCAACACCATGGCCCACGAACCGGAGAAAATGAAAGCCAGGATGGAACCCACGGCCACAAACCCGATACCGGTCAGCATGAGCTTCCGAATAGAGATGGAGTCCGCCAAGGCGGCGTAGACGACGGCACCGATACCAATGATGACGCCGGCCAGCGAGGCCTGCAGCGAAGCGGTCTTATCGGAGATCTCCAGCGCTTCCGCGATCGGCATGGTCATCGTCTTGAATCCATTGTCAATGATGAGAGAGAAGACGAAGACGAAAAGGAGGATAGGGACGGCCGCCTTGGGGTTAACCTGGGTGCGATCCCCCGGCATGGCCTTAACTTTTTTCAGCATGGAAGTTGTCCTTTGTGGGAAGAGGAGCTTAGTCGACTGCGTTAAGCGGCAAGGCGAGTTTCATCATGGTGTGGAATGCACTCTGGCGGTCCTCGGCAGAAAGCTGGGTGCCGTTGACCACATTGTCTGAGACGGTGAATAGGCCCAAGGCGTCGACACCGGCCTCGGCGGCGGTGGCATAGAGTGCGGCGGATTCCATTTCCACACCAAGCACGCCCATGTGCGCCCAGCGGCCGTTGACGGTCTTATCCATGTGGTAGAACATGTCAGAACTTAGGATATTGCCCACGTGGATCGGGGTCTCCTGGCGCTCGGCCTCATCTACCAGCGCCTTGAGTAGCTTCCAAGATGCGGTGGGGGCGTAGGTGCCCGGCAGGTCATACTGTGACAGGAAGTTGGAATCGGTAGAAGCAGAAGATGCCACGATGACATCGTGCAATTCGATGTCTTCTTGCATAGCACCGATGGAGCCGACGCGGATGAGCTTTTTCGCACCGAACTTATGGATCGATTCCCAGGAGTAGATACCGATAGAGGGAATTCCCATACCGGTGCCCATAACGGAGATGGGCTTGCCGTTGTAGGTGCCGGTAAAGCCCAGCATGTTGCGGATTTCATTGAATTGGACGACATCTTCCAAGAAGGTATCCGCGATGAATTTGGCGCGGAGGGGATCGCCGGGCAGCAAAACGGTCTCTGCGATGGGGGTGCCGTGCGGGTTGATGTGCGGGGTGGAAATCTCAGTCTGAGACATGGAGTACTCCTCAACGTGGACTGGTGGACTGTGTCACCAGTCAGTTTAGCCCCCGCGGCACCAATGTCAATGAAATAATTAACAAATGTGCATTAATGGTGAGGAAGGCGACTCTCTGTAGAGTTCACCAGTTTGTGCGCCGTGGTTTGATCCGTGACTAGGTGGGTGGCAAGGCCCATATCCAAGGCGACCTGTAGTGCCTCGGCCTTATGAGCACCGCCGGCTACTAAGACGCGGGTGGGACGCGTTGCTAAATCGCTCAGGCTAATGCCAACGGTGCGCTCATCCACCGCCTGGCTGGCAACGTCGCCTTGGGTGGTGAAAAAGCGCGAGCATACATCTCCCACAGCATTGGTGAGCAATTCTTCCTCTTCGCTTTCGGTGAGATATCCCAAATTAAGTGCGAGCGATTCTTTCTTCATCGCGCCGACGGTAAATACCGCCACGCTTACTGATGTCCCCATCTGCAAAATCTTGGCAATATGCCTATCGCGGGAGACCCACTCTTTGGCCTCGACGGAATCGAAGATCACCGGGAGGGGAAGCAGGTGTGCCTCGGCATTAAAGGCCTGGGTAAATGCCTGCATAGTCTGCAGATCCTTGGTGGAGCGCTCCGAGTGAGAATGCCCGCCCTTGAGCTGGATGATGTCCACACCCTCCAGTGGCCGCTTGCGCAAATGGGAGGCCACCGCGGACATGGTTTCGCCCCAGGACAAGCCCACCGAGGTGTGATCGGTAATGAGCTCTTCCAATAGGGCGGCGCCAGCGCTGCCTAAATCCGCGAGCAGGGATCCGCCGGGAGGGGTGGCGGTGACGCGGGCATCGGCAAGCGAAAAGCGCTCGCAGAGCGCAGAAACCAGCTCATCGGACTGCTCGCGGGGATCGGTAATACTCACGGTGACAAAGCCGCGCTCGGCGGCATGAGTGAGTAACTTGGAGACCGTCGGCCGGGAAATCCCCAGGTGAGCCGCCACCTCCGCCTGCGAGAACCCGGAGTTGTAGTAGAGCTTCGCGGCGTCGATAGAAAGACAGTCTTTATGATCCAGCATGTCTTTCATTCAAGCACACCAGGCGGGCAGGATCACCATCGTATAAGCGTCTGAAATTTCCACACTTATGCCCGCTGACGTGGCGATTTGTGCAAAGTGGAGGTGTCAGGTTACATTATTGAAGTCCGCAACGGAGAGCACAACGAAATATTGACGTGCTTGATGCTGGGATATGCCCCCTTAGCTCAGTCGGCAGAGCGTTTCCATGGTAAGGAAAAGGTCGACAGTTCGATTCTGTCAGGGGGCTCCATTCATGTCTGGAGGAAATATCTTCCTGCAGGATGAAGGTGTTCACCATGGCGGTGTAGCTCAGTGGTAGAGCAAGCGACTCATAATCGCTGTGTCGCGAGTTCAATTCTCGCCATCGCTACCGGGAAAGAAAAGCGCCATTACGGCGCTTTTTTACTACCGTGCCTATGGCCTTAACGGCGTCCTGGTTTCCGTGCGGAATTAGGTATCTGGTAAGGTCATCGGCGCGTGACTTTCTAGTGTCACGGAAAATAAAATAGGGGCGTGGCGCAATTGGTAGCGCAACGGTCTCCAAAACCGTAGGTTGCAGGTTCGAGTCCTGTCGCCCCTGCAAGGATCCCCGGCATCTGCTTTCCAGATGGCGGGGATGTTTTTGTCACAGATGCGGCTCACCCGCCCTGGCATGCTTTCCTGCCTGTGCACCTTTTGCTAGGGTTGACAAAGTTATGTCTGGGCGGAGGTTCATGCCTAGAAAAAGATTTCATTTCCCAAGGAGGGTTAGCTGTGAGCGATGAGCAGCAGCCGAAGGACTCGGCGGCCCCGCGTCCTACCGGTAAGCGCCAGCTTTCTGGTGCGGCTTCCACGACCTCCACGGACTCGGCGAAGAAGAACGTCGTCCGCGTTGAGGATAAAAACAGCACCGAGAGCCCGGGTGGCGGCGTCGCCGCATTCCCCGGCGAGGTTGTCTCTGAAATGAAGAAGGTGGTCTGGCCCACCCGTGGAGAGATGCTGCAGTACACCCTCATCACGTTCGCCTTCTTGATCGTCATCACCGCGCTTGTTTGGGGCGTCGATACCCTGGCTGGCCTCGGAGTTGAGAAGATTCTGACTAATTAGCTAGAATGGCCACCACAAACTTTTATCCCGCTGTTTCCGCACTCCGGAACGGCGGGATACTTTTTGCCCACACGCGCCGCGGGTAGGCTGGTTCTACAACACGCGCCGATGACATTTTGGAGTACCACTCATGAGCGACGAAAATAACGTCGAAAACCCAGGAACCTCCCTAGAGGAGGTCATGCAGTCCAACGTGCAGGAGCAGGCTGCAGAGCACGCCAGCGCAGTCGAGGACGCCCAAGAGGAGGCCGCAGCACCGGCTGAGGCTGACACCGCTGGCGCAGAAGACGCTGCGCTTGCCGATGCCCCTTCGGCGGAGGCCGAGGCCGCCGCAGAGGCCCCCGCCGAGACCGAGGAAGAGGCCGAGGACGCCGCTTACCGCAAGCGCCTGCGCGAATTCACCCGCGAGCTGAAGAAACAGCCGGGCCAGTGGTACATCATCCAGTGCTACTCCGGCTACGAGAACAAGGTGCGCACAAACCTCGACATGCGTGCGCAGACCCTTGAGGTGGAAGACTCCATCTTCGAGGTCGTCGTCCCCATCGAGCAGATCATGGAAAACAAGGACGGCAAGAAGAAGATTGTAAAGCGCAAGCTGCTGCCGGGCTACGTTCTGGTACGCGCTGAGCTTAACGATGCCGCCTGGTCCGTCATCCGCGAAACCCCCGGCGTTACCTCCTTCGTGGGCAATGAAGGCAACGCGACGCCGGTGAAGACCCGCGACGTGGCTAAGTTCCTCATGCCGAACGAAGCTCCCGCCACCAAGGGCGAGGCCGCTGCGAACGAGCAAGAGGGCGAGCAGGTCGTTGAAATGCCGGAGAAGGAAGTGGCCAAGAAGTACGCCCACGACTTCGAGGTGGGCGAGGCCGTTACCATCCTGTCCGGCCCGCTGGCTGCCGTGTCCGCCACCATCTCCGAAATTGACCCGGAGACCGGCAAGATACAGGGCCTAGTCTCCATCTTCGGCCGCGAAACCCCAGTGGAGTTGTCGCCGACGGAAATCGAGCGCATTTCTTAAAAAATGATTTTGTGCAGGGCGCACGGTGTTCTAGACTGGAACGCCGTGCGCCTTTTGCGTGCGCACACGTAAATCGTTTCATCCTCCGGTGGCCCACTGAGGTGAGCATCCGGACGGGCCGCGTTATTCATCGTGACGCAGGTTCGGTACCACAGGAAAGAGGTAATTCGATGGCTCCAAAGAAGAAGGTATCTGGCTTCATCAAGCTGCAGATCGAGGCTGGCGCCGCTAACCCGGCACCGCCAGTTGGCCCGGCACTGGGTGCCCACGGCGTCAACATCATGGAATTCTGCAAGGCTTATAACGCCGCTACCGAGAACCAGCGTGGCAACGTGGTTCCTGTTGAGATCACCGTCTACGAAGACCGCTCCTTCGACTTCAAGCTGAAGACCCCGCCGGCAGCCAAGCTGCTGCTGAAGGCCGCTGGCGTCCAGAAGGGTTCCGGTGTTCCGCACACCGATAAGGTCGGCACCGTCACCTGGGATCAGTGCAAGGAAATTGCACAGACCAAGTTCGAGGACCTCAACGCCCGCGACATCGAGGCCGGCGCACACATCATCGCTGGTACCGCCCGCTCCATGGGCCTTAACATCGATGGCGCACCGGAGAAGTAAAAACTTTATGTGGTAGGGCCAGCTTCGGCCCGCCAAATACCACGCCAATCCAGAAAAGGAATTGTTAAATGAGCACCAAGTCTAAGGCTTATAAGGCCGCTGCGGAACTAGTAGATAAGTCCCGCCTGTACCGTCCGATCGAGGCCGCAAAGTTGGCCAAGGAGACCTCCTCCAAGAATTTCGACGCCACCGTTGACGTCGTCTTCCGCTTGGGCGTTGACCCACGCAAGGCTGACCAGCTGGTGCGCGGCACCGTTTCCCTGCCTAACGGCACCGGTAAGGACGTTCGCGTCGCCGTCTTCGCAGAGGGCGAAAAGGCTACCGCAGCCCAGGAAGCTGGCGCTGACATCGTCGGCACCTCCGAGCTGATCGAGCAGATCAACGAGGGCAATCTGAACTTCGACGTTGCCATCGCTACCCCGGACCAGATGGCCAAGGTTGGCCGCGTCGCCCGCGTCTTGGGCCCACGTGGTCTGATGCCTAACCCGAAGACCGGTACCGTGACCAATGACGTTGCTAAGGCAATTAGCGAGGTTAAGGGCGGTAAGATCTCCTTCCGCGTGGACAAGGCTGCAAACCTGCACGCCATCCTTGGTAAGGCTTCCTTCGATGCTGAGAAGCTCGCTGAGAACTACGGCGCCCTCATGGATGAGATCCAGCGCCTGAAGCCTGCTTCCGCTAAGGGCATCTACATCAAGCGTGCCACCATCTCCACCACCTCCGGCCCAGGCATTCCTGTGGACGGCTCCGTGCAGAAGGGCTACACCGACTAAGACGGTGATAGCGCATAGCGCGTGAATGAAGACCCCGAGGATTTTCCTTGGGGTCTTTTGCATCGTTCAACAGGCCTTGCGGTGTGAACGAAAAGTCTAGGTATTGAGCGTTAGTCTGCGCCTTTGATCTCGGCGTAGGCATCTAGGGCCGCCTGGCGCGACTGCCTGAGATCCACGATGGGTGGGGTGGATAGCGTGGGAGCCCAGCAGCGGATATAGGCGCCTTCGGGGTCGAAGCGCTGTGCCTGGGTTTCAGGGTTGAAGATGCGGAAGAAGGGCGCGGCATCATCGCCGCAGCCGGCCACCCATTGCCAGTTAAATGGGTTGGACGCGGCATCGGCATCCACCAGGGTGTCCCAAAACCATTCCTCGCCTAGGCGCCAATGGATTCCCAGGTTCTTGGTGAGAAACGATCCCACCACCATGCGCACGCGATTGTGCATGTATCCGGTTTTCCAGAGTTCGCGCATACCGGCATCGACAAGTGGTATACCCGTCGTCCCGTCCTGCCAATCCCTCAGCCGCGGGTCATCCCAGGACCAGTCGAAGCGGTCGAACTGTTGCCGCACGTTGCGGGTGGCCAGATCGGGCAGGTGGTAGAGCCGGTGCCAGGCAAAGTCGCGCCACAGCAACTCGGAGTGGAACTTCTCCGCGTCGGGTTCCTCGGCGGCGGCCAGCCAAACTTCGCGTGGGGATACCTCGCCAAAGCGCAGGTGCGGCGATAGCAGAGAGGTGGCGTTGTGCGCGGGTATATCGCGTTCTCTGGCATAGTGAGTTAAGTCGAGCTGGGCTAGGCGTTCGCGCGCACCTGCCTCCCCTGGCGTCCAATACTGGGCGAGCGACGCAGCCCACTTCGGTTCAGCGGCGCTGGGATCGGGCCAGCTGCTGCTTGCCGATGCCCCCATCTCCCGCCGCGACAGCAATTCCGGCACGGGCAGCGGTTCGTCATCAGCGAGTTGGGACCGCGCGGCGGCCCCAAAGGGAGTAAAGACCTTATAAGGCTTGCCCTGGCCATTAGTTACCTCCCATGGCTCCACGAGGGTGAAACCGGGGTAGGAGGTGGCGTTAATTCCGGAATCTGCGAGCGCTGCTTTTACTGTGGCGTCGACTTCGCGCAGCGGGCCGTGGTAGCGGCGGGTCCAGGTGACGGTATCGGCGCCAATCTCCCGGGCGGTGCGGGGAATGACGGCGCGGGCATCCCCGGTAGCGCGGAGAAGCTTCACCCCGCAGGTTGCGAGGTCCTGCGCAAGGGCATAAAGCGAGCGCTCCCGCCACCAATTGCTGGCACCACCGAGGGGTCGGGTCCCGGGGTAGGCGGGCTCATCGAGAACTATGGCCACTAACTCTGGCTTTGAACCGTCTTTATCATCGGTGGCGGCTTGCGCTGCGCGGGTGAGAGCCTGGTTATCGGATAAGCGCAGGTCATCGCGAAACCACATGAGGGAAGTCATAGTAGATAGCCTACGCGGCTGGGCAATTTGGGAATACGAGGAAAGTACGGTAGTATCACTTGTGAAGTTTGAACGGCCTGGTGGCCGAGTCAAAGTTCACCGAAGACCGTTGGTCATCCATTAAGGATTGAAAGTTCTCCCCCATGGAGGCGGCCCACGCAGGAGACACTTTGCGCATTCCGCGGCATTTCCCATGTCGCACGCCCTGTGCTCTTGCACGGGGCTTTTCTTTTTGGAAGGCCCCGGCGGAAAATAAAAGAGATGTTTTGGAAGGAGGCGAGAGACAATGGCAAACCCAAAGAACACTGCAGACTTGGCAGAGCTGAAGGAGAAGCTGGCCGATTCTAGCTCCGTCGTTTTGACTGAGTACCGCGGCCTGACCGTATCCCAGCTGCAGGAGCTGCGTAACAACCTGGGCTTTGACGTTGACTACTCCGTCGCCAAGAACACCCTCTTCAAGATCGCTGCCAACGAAGCTGGCATCGAAGGTCTTGATGATTTGCTGACTGGCCCGACCGCAATTGCGTTCATCAAGGGTGAGGCAGTAGATGCTGCGAAGGTCATCACCAAGTTTGCTGATGACAACAAGGCACTCGTCATCAAGGGTGGCTACATGGACGGCGACGCATTGTCTGCGGAGCAGGTTCAGGCCATCGCCAAGCTGGACAACCGCGAGACCACCCTCGCAAAGCTGGCTGGCGCTATGAAGGGTTCTATGGCGAAGGCAGCCGCTGTCTTCAACGCTCCTGCAACCAAGGCGGTTCGCACCGTTGTTGCTCTGCAGGACAAGAAGGAAGCAGAAGCTTAAGTCGTCACAACAGACGCACACATAAAACACCGTGCTTGCTACCTCATCACCGGGGAACAAGCACACAACACAGAAAGGACTTGCCATCATGGCTAAGCTCACCAAGGACGAGCTCATTGAAGCTTTCAAGGAAATGACCCTCATCGAACTGTCTGAGTTCGTTAAGGAATTCGAGGACGTCTTCGACGTTGAGGCTGCTGCACCGGTTGCCGCTGCTGCACCGGGCGCTCCGGCTGAGGGCGGCGCTTCCGCTGCTGAGGAGCAGACCGAGTTCGACGTCGTTCTGACCGACGCTGGCGCTAAGAAGATCGGCGTTATTAAGGCTGTCCGCGAGCTCGTCTCCGGCCTGGGCCTGAAGGAAGCTAAGGAAATGGTTGAGGGTGCACCTAAGGCCATCATCGAAGGCGCTTCCAAGGACGACGCTGAGGCTGCTAAGACCAAGCTGGAAGAGGCTGGCGCTTCCGTCGAGCTCAAGTAATTTAACTGAGCTTCACGCTTTCGAAGCCCCCACTCTTACCGCGCTATACGCGGTGGGAGATGGGGGTTTCTCCCGTTTTGCGGGTTCCTTGAGCTTAGTGGGTCGTTGCGACGACTCTAATAATGATTGTCTCAGCGGTAGACTCAAGTTTCAAAGTGTGACACTATAGGATTGTGGAATTTAGGAGAGATAGCTTAGAGCTGTTTCACATTAATGGTAAATCGCCCAAGTACGTACCTCCTGAATTGCGGAAAGTATTACGCCGGAAGTTGATCATGATTGATCGATCTGCGACAGTTTCTGATTTAAGAGTTCCGCCAGCGAATCACCTGGAAAAGCTTAGAGGTCAGTTCGAAGGCTTTTATTCGATTCGAGTAAATGCACAGTGGAGGATAATTTTCCGGTGGACAGAGAAGGGAGCTATCGATGTTGACTTCATCGATTACCACTAATGGGTCTGAAGGAGCACTGGACATAGTCCCTGTGCCGCACCCAGGTGAGGTATTAAGCGAAGAGTTTTTAACGCCTTTAGGTATTACTCAATATCGCTTGGCGAAGGACGTTTTTAGCAGCAAATCCCAGATTTCAAAGCTCGTCCGTGGACGAATTGGATTGAGCGCGGATATGGCTTTGCGTCTTTCGGCGTATTTTGGCAATTCCGCCGAATTCTGGTTGGGGTTGCAAGAAGAATATGACCTTTGGTGCGCTCGTCGCACGACGGATACGAGCGGCATTATCGCGTGGGACAAGCACACGGCGTAGGAATCTTAAGTTTAGTCCGCTCGAGCCCGCCTGTAGAAACTAGGATTTGGGTGCTCGCGCTGTAGAATTAGCCCCCATGCTGCCCAAGTCCCGCATCTTTTCCGTCCTTTTACTTGGCCTCGGCGTAGCGCTGGTGGCCGCCGGAGTAGCGGCGCCGGCGTTTTTGGATTTCTCGCCGCGGTTGCCGTTGGAACTCAAAAACACCACGTGGGCCCTTAAGGATGACTCCGCGGATTCCCAAGTGGTCAACAAGGATGGCACGTCGCCTTATTCTGGGCCGATGACCTACCAGATTAATGCGAGCATCCAAGAGCCTTCAGATGAAGATACCGCGACGCTGCGCATAGGGGAGACGCGCCTGCGCGGCGATGGTCAGGGCATCGACGATTTAAGCCAGGCGCAGGTGTGGACCTATCCCATCGACCGCCTGAGCGGTGAGGCAGAGGCAGAAGCCAGCCTGAGCCACACTTTGGCTAGCCCCGAAGATCAGGTGGCCATCGACGGGTACTGGCTGAAATTCCCAGCGGATGCGGAGAAAACGAACTACCCGGTTTTTGACCCCACCCTGCGCAAGGCGGTGGACGCGGTCTTTGAAGAAGAAACTGACATAGAAGGCCGCACGGTGTATCGCTATCACCAGGAAATTGAACCAACGAACGTAGCGCAGCTGTATGCCGCCGATGGCAATATCACCTCCTTCCCCAAAGAAGATGGGGGTCAAGAACCTGGTTATTTGATGCACTCGGGCAGCCGAGACTTCTACGTCGACCAAGCCACGGGCCTAGTTGTGGGCATGGATATGGATATCGATGACTACTACGCGGACCGCGAGGGGGTAGGGTGCGAGCGAGCCTTTGTCTTTAACGGTTCTACCTCAGAGGAAAGCCGTGCGGCGCTCATCGCGGAAGCAGAATCATTCCCACGCAACCACGTGGCGGAGATTGCGCGCTGGGTAGCCCTAGGAATCGGTATCTTGCTTACCTTTATTGGGGTCATTGGGGCACTTGGAATATATGACCGTAAAAACAAGCATGTACGCCGTCGCGGAAAGAAAAACGTCACCCAAATAGCTAGGCAAAGTTCCAGCTAAGAGCCTTAAGTGTGGTTCGGGTTGCGGTTGTGTGAGTTTTTAGTGGTACGGTGCTTGTGGTTGCCGCGATAGACGCGGTGCAGCATTACTGCCGCGTTGGCGCAGCGGCGAGCGAGAGCTTGCCCCCGAACGCGGAATGAAAAAAGCCTTAAGAGTGGTGTGTCTTTACATACCTGAGTTTTTCCTATACACTAATTCGTTGCGCTGGAATCTGGATCTTCGGTGCACATTTAGCCTTTCGGGTTGGTGATGGCAAAACCGACTTGACAAGGTGATTTTGTGCATTCTGAACCCAGACACTCCACAGCAGACCGAATGCTAAAATTACCAGCGGTTTTGCTGCTCGTCGGCCAGGGCGAGTAGCAATCCGCGTGAGGTGCTGGAAGGACCCATCTTGGCAGTCTCCCGCCAGACCAAGTCAGTGGCCAATATCCCCGGAGCCCCGAAGCGATACTCGTTTGCGAAAATTAGCGAGCCTATCGCCCTGCCGGGCCTCCTTGACGTACAACTCGATTCCTTTGCTTGGCTCGTCGGCTCGCCGGAATGGCGCGAGCGTGAGCAGGCTGAGCGCGGCGATGACGCACGCGTGACGAGTGGCCTTGAGGATATCCTCGAAGAGCTCTCGCCGATTCAGGACTACTCGGGCAATATGTCCCTGTCCTTGTCGGAGCCTCGCTTCGAGCCGGTGAAAAACACCGTCGACGAGTGTAAAGAAAAGGACATCAACTACTCCGCGCCGCTGTACGTGACCGCAGAGTTCATTAATAACGACACCCAAGAGATTAAGTCGCAGACCGTCTTCATCGGTGACTTCCCGATCATGACGGATATGGGTACCTTCATCGTGAACGGTACCGAGCGCGTCATCGTCTCCCAGCTGGTGCGTTCCCCGGGCGTGTACTTCGATCGTTCCATCGATAAGTCCACCGAACGCCCGCTGCACTCCGTGAAGATCATTCCTTCCCGCGGTGCTTGGCTGGAGTTCGACGTGGACAAGCGCGATACCGTCGGCGTGCGCATTGACCGCAAGCGCCGCCAGCCGGTAACCGTCCTGTTGAAGGCGCTGGGTTGGAGCGAGGAGCAGATCAGGGAGCGCTTCAGCTTCTCTGAGCTCATGATGTCCACCCTGGAATCTGACGGTGTCTCCAACACCGATGAAGCGCTGCTGGAGATCTACCGCAAGCAGCGCCCAGGTGAGCAGCCTACCCGCGAGTTGGCGCAGTCCTTGTTGGATAACTCCTTCTTCCGCGCTAAGCGCTATGACCTTGCCAAGGTTGGCCGCTACAAGGCCAACCGCAAGCTGGGCCTTGGCGGCGACCACGACGGTCTAATGACCCTGACGGAAGAAGACATCGCCGTCACCCTGGAGTACTTGGTACGCCTGCACGTTGGCGAGCGTGAGATGAAGGCGCCAAACGGTGAGATGATCTCGCTGAACACCGACGACATCGACCACTTTGGTAACCGTCGTCTGCGCACCGTAGGTGAGCTCATCCAGAACCAGGTCCGCGTGGGCCTGTCCCGCATGGAGCGCGTCGTGCGCGAGCGCATGACCACCCAGGACGCCGAGTCCATCACGCCGACGTCCCTGATTAACGTGCGCCCGGTCTCTGCTGCTATCCGCGAGTTCTTTGGTACCTCGCAGCTCTCGCAGTTCATGGACCACAACAACTCTCTGTCCGGCCTGACCCACAAGCGCCGCCTGTCTGCGCTGGGCCCAGGCGGTCTGTCCCGTGAGCGCGCCGGCATTGAGGTGCGAGACGTGCACGCTTCGCACTACGGCCGCATGTGCCCGATTGAGACCCCTGAGGGTCCGAACATTGGCCTGATTGGTGCGCTGGCGTCCTACGCCCGCGTGAACTCCTTCGGCTTCATCGAGACCCCGTATCGCAAGGTCGTTGACGGCAAGGTTACGGACCAGGTGGAATACCTCACCGCTGATGAGGAGGATCGCTTCGCTATTGCTCAGGCCGAGGTGGAGCAGGACGAGGAAGGCCGTCTGATCGGTGAGCGCATCGAGGTCCGTTTGAAGGAGGGTGACATCGGAGTGACCGATGCCTCCGGTGTGGACTACGTTGACGTTTCCCCGCGCCAGATGGTCTCCGTTGGTACCGCCATGATTCCGTTCTTGGAGCATGACGATGCTAACCGTGCCTTGATGGGTGCGAACATGCAGAAGCAGGCGGTTCCGCTGGTTCGTTCCGAGGCCCCACTGGTGGGTACCGGTATGGAGCAGCGCGCTGCTTATGACGCTGGCGACGTCGTCATCACGCCAAAGGCCGGTGTGGTGGAAAACGTCACCGCTGATGTCATCACCATCATGGACGATGAGGGCCAGCGCGATACCTACATCCTGCGCAAGTTCGAGCGCACTAACCAGGGCACCAACTACAACCAGACCCCGCTGGTGTCCATGGGTCAGCGCGTAGAGGCCGGCCAGGTTTTGGCCGATGGCCCGGGTACCCACAACGGCGAGATGTCGCTTGGCCGCAACCTGCTGGTTGCGTTCATGCCGTGGGAAGGCCACAACTACGAGGACGCCATCATCCTCAACCAGCGCATCGTGGAAGAGGACATCCTGACATCCGTCCACATCGAGGAGCACGAGATCGATGCTCGTGACACCAAGCTGGGCGCCGAGGAAATCACCCGCGAGATTCCAAACGTCTCCGAGGACGTCTTGAGCGACCTCGACGAGCGCGGCATCATCCGCATCGGTGCTGACGTCCGTGCCGGCGATATCCTGGTGGGTAAGGTCACCCCGAAGGGTGAGACCGAGCTGACTCCGGAAGAGCGCCTGTTGCGCGCCATCTTCGGTGAGAAGGCCCGCGAGGTTCGCGATACCTCCATGAAGGTTCCGCACGGTGAGGTGGGCAAGGTCATTGGCGTTGCTCGCTTCTCCCGCGATGATGATGACGACTTGGCACCTGGCGTCAACGAGATGATCCGCGTCTACGTTGCGCAAAAGCGCAAGATCCAGGACGGCGATAAGATGGCCGGCCGCCACGGCAACAAGGGTGTTGTGGGCAAGATTCTGCCGCCAGAGGATATGCCGTTCATGGAGGACGGCACCCCGGTGGACATCTTGCTGAACACCCACGGTGTGCCGCGTCGTATGAACATCGGCCAGGTGCTTGAGCTGCACTTGGGATGGTTGGCTCACGCTGGTTGGAAGGTCGACACCGAGGATCCGGCTAACGCCGAGCTTCTCAAGACCTTGCCGGAAGAGCTTTACGATGTCCCAGCGGACTCCCTGACCGCCACCCCGGTCTTCGATGGTGCTACCAACCACGAGATCGAGCGCCTGTTGGCATCGTCCCGCCCGAACCGCGACGGCGACGTACTGGTCAACGAGCACGGTAAGGCCACGCTTTTCGATGGCCGCTCCGGCGAGCCGTACAAGTACCCCATCTCCGTGGGCTACATGTACATGCTCAAGCTGCACCACTTGGTCGATGAGAAGATTCACGCTCGTTCCACTGGTCCTTACTCCATGATTACCCAGCAGCCACTGGGTGGTAAGGCTCAGTTCGGTGGCCAGCGCTTCGGTGAGATGGAGGTGTGGGCAATGCAGGCTTATGGCGCTGCCTACACCCTGCAGGAGCTCTTGACCATTAAGTCCGATGACGTGGTGGGCCGCGTGAAGGTCTACGAGGCCATCGTGAAGGGCGACAACATCCCAGATCCGGGCATCCCTGAGTCCTTCAAGGTGTTGCTCAAGGAGCTGCAGTCCCTGTGCCTGAACGTGGAAGTTCTTTCCACCGACGGCACTCCGATGGAGCTGTCTGGCTCTGATGACGATGACATGGATAGCCCATCGCTTGGCATTAACTTGTCCCGCGATGAGGGCTCTTCCGCAGACATCGCCTAAATAGATTCTCGGTCCACTGCGGAATGCATGGTTCCGGTGCCTAACACCGGGACCGCCGCGGGCGGGCAATAAAGATTAATTCATTAAAAGCCATCAATTCCTCAGATGACGAGGATGAAAGGGAGACATTACGTGTTTGACGTAAATCTCTTCGACGAGCTCCGGATCGGTCTGGCCACTGCTGACGATATCCGTCGCTGGTCTAAGGGCGAGGTTAAAAAGCCCGAGACCATTAACTACCGCACGCTGAAGCCGGAAAAGGACGGCTTGTTCTGCGAGCGCATTTTCGGACCTACCCGTGACTGGGAGTGTGCTTGTGGTAAGTACAAGCGCGTCCGTTACAAGGGCATCATCTGTGAGCGTTGCGGCGTAGAGGTCACCAAGTCCAAGGTGCGCCGTGAGCGCATGGGCCACATTGAACTGGCCGCTCCGGTAACCCACATCTGGTACTTCAAGGGCGTTCCTTCCCGCCTAGGCTACCTGCTGGACCTGGCTCCGAAGGACCTTGAGCGCATCATCTACTTCGCTGCCAACATCATCACCTCGGTTGATGAAGAGGCTCGCCACAACGACCAGTCCACTCTGGAAGCAGAAATGCTGCTGGAAAAGAAGGACGTTGAGGACGATACCGAGTCCGAGATCGCAGAGCGCGCTTCCAAGCTCGAGTCCGACTTGGCAGAACTGGAGGCAGTCGGTGCGCGTGCCGATGCCCGCAAGAAGGTACAGAACGCTGCCGATAAGGAAATGCAGCACCTCCGCGAGCGCGGCGAGCGCGAGGTCGCGCGCTTGGATGAAATCTGGAACACCTTCCTGAAGCTTGCTCCGAAGCAGATGGTCATCGATGAGACCATTTACGAAGAGCTGGTTGACCGCTACGAGGATTACTTCACCGGCGGCATGGGTGCAGAAGCCATCCAGACCTTGGTACGCAATTTCGACCTCGAGGCAGAGGCCGAGGAGCTGCGTGAGATCATCAACAACGGCAAGGGCCAAAAGAAGATGCGCGCGCTTAAGCGCCTCAAGGTTGTTGCCGCATTCCTGAACTCCGGCAATGACCCGGCAGGCATGGTGCTGGACGCAATTCCGGTTATCCCGCCTGAGCTGCGCCCGATGGTGCAGCTGGACGGTGGCCGCTTCGCCACCTCGGACCTGAATGACCTGTACCGCCGCGTTATCAACCGCAATAACCGCCTGAAGCGCATGATCGACCTGGGTGCACCAGAGATCATCGTGAATAACGAGAAGCGCATGCTGCAGGAGTCTGTGGACGCGCTCTTCGATAACGGCCGCCGTGGCCGTCCGGTTACCGGCCCGGGCAACCGCCCGTTGAAGTCTCTGTCTGACTTGCTCAAGGGTAAGCAGGGGCGTTTCCGGCAGAACCTGCTGGGTAAGCGCGTGGACTACTCCGGTCGTTCCGTTATTATCGTCGGCCCCCAGCTGAAGCTGCACGAGTGTGGTCTGCCGAAGCTCATGGCACTCGAGCTGTTCAAGCCCTTCGTTATGAAGCGCTTGGTCGAAAACGACTACGCCCAGAACATCAAGTCTGCAAAGCGCATGGTGGAGCGCCAGCGCCCAGAGGTGTGGGACGTGCTGGAGCAGGCCATTTCTGAGCACCCTGTGATGCTCAACCGTGCGCCTACGCTGCACCGCCTGGGTATTCAGGCCTTCGAGCCGAAGCTGGTTGAGGGTAAGGCTATTCAGCTGCACCCGCTGGCCTGTGAGGCCTTCAACGCCGACTTCGACGGTGACCAGATGGCAGTTCACCTGCCGCTATCCGCAGAAGCACAGGCAGAGGCTCGCGTGCTGATGCTGGCTTCCAACAACATTCTGTCCCCGGCATCCGGTAAGCCGCTGGCTATGCCGCGTCTGGACATGGTGACCGGCCTGTACTACCTCACCATGGACAAGGCAGAGGACGAGATCGGCGGCAACGGTCGCTACCGCGAGGCTGGCGAGGACTACCCGGCAACCGGCGTCTACTCCTCCTACGCTGAGGCCCTGATGGCGTATGACCGTGGCACGGTTGGTCTGCAGGCGCCGATCAAGGTCCGCATCGATCACCTGCGTCCGCCAGAGGACATCGAGGCAGAGCTCTTCCCAGATGGATGGTCCAAGGGCCAGGCATGGTTGGGCTACACCACCATCGGCCGCATCATGTTCAACGAGCTGCTGCCGTGGAACTACCCGTACCTTGAGGGCATCATGGTCCGCAAGGGCGGCGGCACCGACGGCAAGGTGCTCATTGGTGACGTGGTCAATGACTTGGCCACCAAGTACCCAATGATCACCGTGGCCCAGGTTCTGGACAACATGAAGGACGCTGGCTTCTACTGGGCAACCCGTTCCGGTGTGACCATTACGATGTCTGACGTGCTGGTGCTGCCGAATAAGACCGAGATCCTCGAGTCTTATGAGAAGGAAGCAGAGCGCATCGAGCGTAAGTACTGGGAGCAGGGTGTTCTCACGGAGCGCGAGCGTTATGACCGCCTGGTTGAGCTGTGGAAGGATGCTACCGACACCGTTGGTGAGGCCGTCGAGAACATCTACCCGGATTACAACCCAATTCCGATGATTGTGAAGTCGGGTGCTGCCGGTAACATGCGTCAGATCTGGACGCTGGCCGGTATGAAGGGCATGGTTGTGAACTCGCACGGTGATTACATCACCCGTCCTATTAAGACCTCCTTCCGCGAAGGCCTGTCCGTGCTGGAGTACTTCAACAACTCCCACGGTTCCCGTAAGGGTCTGGCCGATACCGCGCTGCGTACCGCTGACTCGGGTTACCTCACCCGCCGTCTGGTGGACGTCGCTCAGGACGTCATCGTCCGCGAAGAGGACTGTGGCACCCGCCAGGGCGTGCGCGTTCCTATCGGCGAGGTTTCCGGCGACAAGGTCGTCCTCTCCGAGCTGTGGGAGACCTCCGCTTCCGGTCGCGTGCTTGCCACCGATGTCAAGGATGAGAACGGCGAAGTCGTCGCAGAGGCTGGTGCAGACTTGACCGAGGAGCTTACGCAGAAGCTTCTCGATGCCAAGGTCACCGACGTCAAGGTTCGCTCCGTGCTGACCTGCCAGACCCCGGCTGGTGTCTGTGCTAAGTGCTACGGCAAGTCCATGGCATCCGGCCAGTTGGTCGACATCGGCGAGGCCGTCGGCATCGTGGCTGCACAGTCCATTGGTGAGCCTGGTACCCAGCTGACCATGCGTACCTTCCACCAGGGTGGTGTCGGTGGCGACATTACCGGTGGTCTGCCGCGTGTGCAGGAGCTCTTCGAGGCCCGTAACCCGAAGAACCGCGCACCGATTGCCTCCGTGGACGGCACCGTGTCCTTGTCCGATGAAGGTAACTTCTGGACCATGACCATTACCCCGGATGACGGCTCTGATGACGTGGTTTACGAGAAGCTGTCCAAGCGCCAGGGTCTGGCCCAGGTGCGTCGCCCGATGGAGTCCAACCCGGATGCGATGATCGAGCGTTCCTTGCGGGACGGCGACCACGTTGAGACCGGTGACCGGTTGATGCGTGGTGCGGCTGACCCGCACGACGTGCTCGAGGTTCTGGGCCGTCGCGGCGTGGAGCAGCACCTCATCAACGAGGTGCAGGCCGTGTACCGCACCCAGGGTGTGGCTATCCACGACAAGCACATCGAGATCATCATCCGCCAGATGCTGCGCCGCGGTACCGTCATCGACGCCGGTACCACGGAGCTGCTGCCGGGTAACCTGATCGACCTTTCTGAGGCCAAGCAGATGAACGCTGCACAGGTCGCAGAAGGCGGCGAGCCGGCACAGCTGCGCTCGGAGATCATGGGTATTACCAAGGCCTCCTTGGCTACCGAGTCTTGGCTGTCCGCAGCTTCGTTCCAGGAGACCACGCGTGTGCTTACCGATGCCGCTATTAACAAGCGCTCCGATAAGCTCATCGGTCTCAAGGAGAACGTCATCATCGGTAAGCTGATCCCGGCCGGTACCGGTATCTCGCGCTACCGCAATATCTCCGTCAAGCCGACCGAGGCTGCGCGCAACGCCGCATACTCGATTCCGACTTACGGCGATTCCATCTACGGCGATGATGGCTTCGGTGAATTCACCGGCGCTTCCGTCCCGCTAGATGAGGACTTCACCTTCTAAGTCCTAGAGCGCGTGTGCCCCGCGGTACCGCGTCCAGTCAGAGCCCCTGCTTCCGTGTGTAACGGTAAGCGGGGGCTCTTGTCGTTGGGGTTGATTGTGGCGGTTGCGCACGCCAATCCGGCCGCCGAATCGGTTGCGGGGACCCCTATGCGTGCCTGCTAGTATGAGTAAAGCCTGTGGCCCAGATAAGTAAAATATGGGCCTTGGACTACTTGATTTACACCATTACACGGGAGCTTTCAGAATCTGTGGGTCCGCGGGCGCACAAGCCGCAGAGGCACAGAAATGAAGGCTGAGATACTGCGATATGACGCGGTGAACCGTTGAACCTGATCCGGGTAATTCCGGCGAGAGGGAGAAAAAATGACTGCTAATACTGCTGGGGCCGCAACACCAAAGCGCAACTTGGACTGGCGCGTGGTGGATATTGTGGTGGCATCCGTCTTAGGTGTTGCCTGTGGTTTCGTATTCTTGGGCTGGAATGCCGTGGGCTATGCCTGGTACGAGGCCATGGATGCTCTTACGCCGGGTCTTGGAGGCTTGGCCACCGGCATCTGGCTGCTTGGCGGCATCCTGGGCGGATTGGTCATCCGCAAGCCGGGTGCAGCGGTGTACGTGGAGGTTCTCGCCGCTACCGTGTCTGCCGTCTTGGGTTCGCAGTGGGGCATTAGCACCCTGTACTCGGGCCTGGCGCAGGGGATTGGTGTGGAAATCATTCTCGCTATCTTCATGTACCGCCAGTTCAACCTTGGCGTTACCATCCTGGCCGGTATGGCAGCAGGCTGGGGTGCCTTCGTCCTAGAGCTGTTTACCTCCGGTAACCTCGCGAAGTCCTTCGAGTTCAATGTGATCTACTTGGTCACGTTGACCATTTCCGGTGCTATCTTGGCCGGCGCCCTGGGCTTTTACCTGGTGAAGGCATTGGCTAAGACCGGTGCCCTTGACCGCTTTGCAGTAGGCCGCGAACAGCGCGCTTAGGGCTTAGACCGCTGTGACTGATTTTTCACACTTCAAGGGAAATGCCACAAAAATCTCGGCTCGCGGCTATGGGTGGACCCACGCTGGGCGCTCCCAACCGGCGCTGCAGGACATAGACCTCGTCCTCGAACCCGGTGAGAAGATCCTGCTTTGCGGGGACTCCGGTTCCGGAAAGTCGACGCTATTGGCGGCGATGGCAGGTGTCTTGGGCTCCGATGAGGAAGGCACGCGCACCGGCGAGATTACCTTGGAGGATTCTGCGGGCACGGTGGAAGAGCCGGGGCGGACCATTCCGGTGGGGCTTGTCCTCCAGGATCCGGATTCGCAGGTCATTTCCGCGCGCGTGGGCGATGATATCGCCTTTGGCTGCGAGAACCTGGCGTATCCGCGCGAGGAGATCTGGCGCAGGGTGCAACAGGCTCAAGACCTAGTTGGCCCGTATGTGGATCTGGATTTTCTCACCGAGCATCTGTCCGGCGGGCAAAAGCAACGCTTGGCGCTCGCCGGGGTTATCGCCATGGGCGCGGGCGTGGTCCTATTGGATGAGCCGACCGCTAACCTGGATCCGGAAGGCGCGCAGGACGTGGTGCGGGCCGTCGGCAAGCTGGTGGAGCACACCGGTGCCACCTTGGTGGTAGTCGAGCATCAGCATGCGGCGTGGGAAAGCGTGCTGGACCGCGCGGTAGAGCTGAAGGATGGGCGCATTATTTCTGATGGCCCCTTTGCTGACGTCGCCCGCAAGCGCCAGGTCACCGGTCTCCCGCGGGCGCGGTCGCTGGGAAGCGATGCGCTCGCAGAGTCCACTGCGGCGCTGTGGAGCAAGGACTTGGTAACCCGCTATGGGCCGCCGCGGTCTATATCCCTGCCGGCGGGGGCGTCGACCGTCATCACCGGGCGCAATGGCGTGGGAAAATCCACGTGGCTGATGACAATGGCCGGCCTATTGCCTGCCGAGTCCGGGGAAATCGGGGTTGCTGATTTCATCCGCCGCGGCGTGAAGGGCGCTCCTTCCCGCTGGAAATCCCGCGAATTGGCTGACCGCATTGGCTTCGTATTCCAAAATCCGGAACATCAATTTGTCTCGCGCAGCGTGGAAGAAGAACTGCGGGTCGCGCCCAAAGTCATGCGCGTTGATCCCCCAGAAAAACGCATCGCGCAACTGGTGGAATCGCTGCGCTTGGGGCATTTGCTGAAGGCCAATCCATTTACGCTATCCGGTGGTGAAAAACGCCGGCTTTCCGTAGCAACGGCGCTGGTGACCGCGCCGGAGGTATTGCTTTTGGACGAGCCGACCTTTGGCCAGGATCCCGGAACCTTTGTGGAATTAGTGGGCCTGTTGCGCCAATTGGCCGATGACGGCACCACCATTGCCTCCATTACCCATGACCCGCAATTCATGGCAGCCTTGGGCGATTACGAGGTGGAGGTGCGCGGTGCCTAATTTATTGCGCAATGTAAACCCGCTGACCCGCATCTTCTTGATGTTTGTCTGGGTCACGCCGCTGCTTGCCTCTATCGACTGGGTATCGGCGGCGATATCGCTAAGCCTGACACTCATCTTGGCGCCGCTGTGTGGCGTCTCCTGGGTGCGCTTGTGGAAGACCGGCTGGTTCTTATTCCTCATCGCCCCGCTCTCGGGCATTTCCATGCTGCTCTATGGTGCGCCCGGTGGAGAGGAGTACTTCAGCTGGTGGCTTATTACGGTCACGGAAAATTCGGTCACCTTGGCTATCGCGATCACGCTGCGTGTGCTCGCGGTCGCGCTACCAACGGTGGTGCTCGCACGCGATATCGATCCCACCGAGCTTGGCGATGCCCTCTCGCAGATCCTCCGCCTTCCCTCCCGCTTCGTCATCGGCGCCGTGGCCGGCGTGCGCATGATGACGCTCTTGAAATCGGATTGGCAATCGCTCGGCATGGCGCGCCGAGCCCGTGGGCTCACGGATGAAGGGCGCTTCAAGCACTTGCTCACGATGTCCTTTGGCCTGTTGGTGATTGCCCTGCGCCGCGGCGGCAAGCTCGCGACGGCGATGGAAGCGCGCGGTTTCGGGCGCACCCCACCCGGAGGAGGGGAGCGGACCTGGGCCCGAGAATCCAGGTTGCACGCCCGCGATGGGTGGATGATGGCCTGCGGCCTCGCCCTTGCTTGTGTACCGGTGGTAACTTCGGTACTTACTGGGGCCTGGAGATTCTTTGGCCTTTAATCCGCGAAAGCAGTGATTCAAGCACTATGGACATTGATGCCGAACAAGAGCGCCTCTTGGAGGACATCGTTAAGCTAGCAGCCTCGCGAAAGCGTGCGTTTAAACCCATCACGGTGCTTATCGATGGCCCCTCGGGCTCCGGCAAAACCTGGACCTCCGCCGCCTTGGCAGATCGCACTAATTGGCGGGTGGTTCACCTCGATGAATTCTATCCCGGTTGGCATGGCCTGGAGAAGGGCTCCGAGATGGTGGGCGAGCAGGTCTTGCGCACCATGAACCCTGGTTATTGGCGCTGGGATTGGGAGGCCAATTGCCCCGGGGACTGGGCAAGCCTCGACGTTCGTGATGACCTCATTGTTGAAGGCGTTGGCTCCGTGACCGCGGATAATATCGCGGCGGCGAAAAAGCGCGGCGCGGTGGTGACCGTGCGCATCGATGGCCCCCGCGACCAACGCTATGAGCGCGCGATTGCCCGCGAGCCGGCCTATGAGAAATGGTTTAGCACCTGGGAAGAGCAGGAGAAATCCTACTTTTCTGATAAGGCCGCAGAGCCGGACCTGACGTGGGAGTGGGAGTAGCTCCTCCGCGCCGTCGGCAGGATACATTCCCTGTTTTGTATTCATAGCGCTGGCTTTGCTAGTCTTATCTCTAGTTCACTATGTATTGTGCACCCTGTTTGAATATGGCGCGCAAAGAACATGGTGAAAAGTCTGATCCTTAACAAGGCGCCAGCCTTGAGAAGAGTTCTGGACATGCGGAAGCGCCCCGGGAAAGAGCGCCTATTTTCGCATGTTTGGTTCCCTTCTTAAGAAGTGGTGCAATTCGACAGAAAGACTGTTTAATGCCAACTATTCAACAGCTGGTCCGCAAGGGCCGCCAGACCAAGCGCAAAGAGGTTTCTACCGCTGCGCTGAAGGGTTCCCCGCAGCGTCGTGGCGTGTGCACCCGCGTGTACACCACCACCCCGAAGAAGCCGAACTCCGCTCTTCGTAAGGTTGCTCGTGTGCGCCTTACCAGCGGTATCGAGGTTTCGGCCTACATCCCAGGTGAGGGCCACAATCTGCAGGAGCACTCCATGGTCCTCGTTCGCGGCGGCCGTGTGAAGGACCTTCCAGGTGTTCGTTACAAGATCATCCGCGGCTCCCTGGATGCCCAGGGTGTCAAGGACCGTAAGCAGGCTCGTTCCCGTTACGGCGCAAAGAAGGGACAGTAATAAACAATGCGTAAGAATGCTGCTCCGAAGCGTCCTGTAGTAAAGGACCCGGTATACAACTCCGAGCAGGTAACCATGCTCGTCAACAAGATCCTCCAGGACGGCAAGAAGTCCACCGCAGAGCGCATCGTTTACGGCGCGCTTGAGGCTTGCCGCGAGAAGACCGGCACCGACCCGGTTGGCACCCTGGAAAAGGCCCTGGGCAACATCCGCCCAGACCTCGAGGTTCGCTCCCGCCGCGTGGGTGGCGCTACCTACCAGGTGCCGGTCGAGGTTCGCCCGGACCGTGCCAACACCCTGGCACTGCGTTGGATGGTGACTTTCACCCGCCAGCGTCGCGAGAACTCCATGATCGAGCGTCTCTCCAACGAGATCCTGGATGCCTCCAACGGCCTCGGCGCTTCCGTGAAGCGCCGCGAGGATACCCACAAGATGGCTGAGGCTAACCGCGCCTTCGCTCACTACCGCTGGTAATTTTCAGCACCTTCATCAATGGCCTAAGCAACGAGAAACGAGTTTCGCGCTGATTTCCGGGTTTCCCGGCGGCGACACAAAACTTCATATCTCTTGCTTGGGCCATTTTGGTGGCACCGGGTGTGATTTAGACCAGCGCAGCTGGCCTAGTCCAGCGCATTCGCTTTATGTCCAGTACACTGAAGCGATGGAAGTCTAGGAGCCACTGGGCACCTAGCACGGCCACTCAATGGCAAACTTTTCAAGAACTTATCCATGCAGGCGTCTTAGCCAGGTTTCTGGTCACGGCGTCGACGACTATTAAGTTGGGGTATAAACGTGGCACAAGAAGTGCTCAAGGATCTGAACAAGGTCCGCAACATTGGCATCATGGCCCACATCGATGCTGGTAAGACGACCACTACCGAGCGTATTCTCTTCTACACCGGTATCAACCGTAAGGTGGGCGAGACCCACGACGGTGCATCCACCACTGACTGGATGGCACAGGAGAAGGAACGCGGCATCACCATTACCTCCGCTGCCGTGACCTGTTTCTGGAACAACAACCAGATCAACATCATTGACACCCCGGGTCACGTTGACTTCACCGTTGAGGTTGAGCGCTCCCTGCGTGTCCTCGATGGCGCCGTCGCCGTCTTCGACGGTAAGGAAGGTGTGGAGCCACAGTCCGAGCAGGTGTGGCGCCAGGCTGCTAAGTACGACGTTCCGCGTATCTGCTTCGTCAACAAGATGGACAAGCTGGGCGCAGACTTCTACTACACCGTTGACACGATCGTTGAGCGCCTGGGCGCTAAGCCGCTCGTTATGCAGCTGCCTATCGGTGCTGAGGATGACTTCGACGGCGTCGTTGACCTGCTGAACATGCAGGCCATCACCTGGCGCGGCAAGGTCGAGACCGGTGCTGAGCCAACCTACGAGGAGATCCCTGAGGACCTCAAGGAAAAGGCTGAGCAGTACCGCGAGCAGCTGGTTGAGGCCGTTGCAGAGTCTGACGAAGAACTCATGGAGAAGTACTTCGGCGGCGAAGAGCTTTCCATCGACGAGCTGAAGGCCGGCATCCGTAAGCTGACCATCAACTCTGAGATTTATCCGGTTTACTGCGGTACCGCTTACCGCAACAAGGGTGTCCAGCCACTGCTGGACGCTGTCGTGGACTTCCTGCCTAACCCACTGGACGTGGGCGAGGTTATCGGCCACGCCGTGGGCGATGAGGACCAGCAGCTTACCCGTAAGCCTTCCGTTGAGTCTTCCTTCTCCGCGCTGTCCTTCAAGATTGCAGCTCACCCGTTCTTTGGTCAGCTCAACTTCGTGCGCGTGTACTCCGGCCAGGTCACCCCTGGTACCGAGGTCATGAACTCCACCAAGGGCAAGAAGGAGCGCATCGGTAAGCTCTTCCAGATGCACGCCAACAAGGAGAACCCGGTGGAGCAGGCTGACGCCGGCAACATCTACGCCGTTGTTGGTCTGAAGGAAACCACTACCGGTGACACCCTGTGTGACAAGAACGACCAGATCATTCTTGAGTCCATGGACTTCCCGGATCCGGTTATCAAGGTCTCCATCGAGCCGAAGACCAAGGCCGACCAAGAGAAGCTGGGTAACGCCATCCAGAAACTTGCTGCTGAGGACCCAACCTTCACCGTTGAGCTGGATGATGAAACCGGCCAGACCGTCATCGGCGGTATGGGCGAGCTCCACCTCGACGTTCTTGTTGACCGCATGAAGCGCGAGTTCAAGGTCGAGGCAAACATCGGTAACCCACAGGTTGCTTACCGCGAGACCATCCGCCGCAAGGTGGAGTCCATCGACTACACCCACAAGAAGCAGACCGGTGGTTCCGGCCAGTTCGCAAAGGTTATCTGCACCATCGAGCCGTACAACCCGGACCCAGAGACCTTGGAAGAGGGCGAGTCTGCAACCTACGCTTTCGAGAACGCCGTGACCGGTGGCCGCGTGCCGAAGGAATACATTCCTTCCGTCGATGCTGGTATCCAGGACGCTATGCAATACGGCTACCTGGCTGGCTTCCCGATGGTCAACATCAAGGCAACGCTCGAAGACGGCGCTTACCACGACGTTGACTCCTCGGAGATGGCCTTCAAGCTGGCCGGCTCCCAGGTATTCAAGGAAGCTATGGCCAAGGCAAAGCCGGTTCTGCTGGAGCCAATGATGGCCGTTGAGGTTGTTACCCCTGAGGAGTACATGGGTACCGTTAACGGTGACATCTCCTCCCGTCGTGGCCAGGTCTTCGCCATGGAAGACCGCTCCGGCGCCAAGGTCGTCAAGGCCAAGGTTCCGCTGTCTGAGATGTTCGGCTACATCGGTGACCTGCGTTCTTCCACCGCAGGCCGCGCTAACTTCACCATGGTCTTCGACTCCTACGCTGAGGTTCCTTCCTCCGTGGCTCAGGAGATCATCGAAGAGCGCACCGGCGGCGCGAACTAATAGCGACGCCCCGCCCGTTCAGCGGTGGTTAAGGGCTGGTAGTCTCTGCCAGTAGATGCCAGCCTCACCGCTGAATGTGGCAACTGGGCCAGGGTAGCGGCGGGCTGAGTTTGCAGCTAACACCATTGGTTGTGAATTGAGCCGGCCGTTACCCTCCCAGGATCCTTTATTTGAGACTCTTGTTGAGGGAAATGGCCGCGAAGATACGCGGGGTTACCTCCTATAATGGCGGTTTGAAAAAACCGCGGGATAAATCTAGGATCGTGTAACTGGCACGTAAAGAAAGCGTCATTAGCGCTTTGTCCCAGACAATGGGTCAGGTGCCAATGACAACTGTCAACCACGTGGCTGCGAAGGTCGTAGCCACCATATAGTCCAGGAGGACATACAGTGGCAAAGGAGAAGTTCGAGCGTACGAAGCCGCATGTGAACATCGGCACCATCGGACACGTCGACCACGGCAAGACCACCACCACCGCAGCGATCACCAAGGTTCTGGCTGACCAGTACCCTGAGGAGAACCAGGCATTCGCTTTCGACATGATCGACAAGGCTCCTGAGGAGAAGGAGCGCGGTATTACCATTAACATCTCCCACGTGGAGTACTCCACCCCGAAGCGTCACTACGCACACGTTGACGCCCCGGGCCACGCCGACTACATCAAGAACATGATTACCGGCGCAGCTCAGATGGACGGCGCTATCCTGGTTGTTGCTGCAACCGATGGCCCGATGCCGCAGACCCGTGAGCACGTTCTGCTTGCTCGCCAGGTTGGCGTTCCTTACATCCTCGTTGCACTGAACAAGTGCGACATGGTTGACGATGAGGAAATCATCGAGCTCGTGGAGATGGAGATCTCCGAGCTGCTCGCAGAGCAGGACTACGATGAGGAAGCTCCTATCGTTCACATCTCCGCTCTGAAGGCACTCGAGGGTGACGAGAAGTGGGTACAGTCCATTGTTGACCTGATGGATGCCTGCGACAACTCCATCCCTGACCCGGAGCGCGCTACCGACCAGCCGTTCCTGATGCCTATCGAGGACATCTTCACCATTACCGGCCGCGGTACCGTTGTTACCGGCCGTGTTGAGCGCGGTCGTCTGAACGTCAACGAGGACGTTGAGATTATCGGTATCCAGGAGAAGTCCCAGAACACCACCGTTACCGGTATCGAGATGTTCCGCAAGATGATGGACTACACCGAGGCTGGCGACAACTGTGGTCTGCTTCTGCGTGGTACCAAGCGTGAGGACGTTGAGCGTGGCCAGGTTGTTATCAAGCCGGGCGCTTACACCCCTCACACCAAGTTCGAGGGTTCCGTCTACGTCCTGAAGAAGGAAGAGGGCGGCCGCCACACCCCGTTCATGAACAACTACCGTCCTCAGTTCTACTTCCGCACCACCGACGTTACCGGTGTTGTGAACCTGCCTGAGGGCACCGAGATGGTTATGCCTGGCGACAACGTTGAGATGTCCGTTGAGCTCATCCAGCCTGTTGCTATGGACGAGGGCCTGCGCTTCGCTATCCGCGAGGGCTCCCGCACCGTCGGCGCTGGCCGCGTTACCAAGGTTCTCGACTAATCGAGGCTTCGTAACCGCTCAGTAGAGCTTTAAGAGTCCGCTGCACCGCATACCGGTGTGGCGGACTTTTTTGATCCCTACTCGCCTTGAATTGGAAGATCGTTGCCTACGGGCAGTGCTGGTGCTTTAGCGGCTGTTTGCTGCACTCCCGAGGTAACTGTAGGACCAGTCTGAGGCCTACTTACGCCGTTAGAGGCCTGAATGCAGCGATATGGCTGTGCCAGGGTAGAGGCCATCTCGGAGGCTTTTAGCTGTAAGCGCCATAGGCGCGGGCCGCCCTTAGGTAGGAGTCGCAATGTGGTGGCTCTAGGGCATCCGTGTAGTAGCGAGTCCTATAAGCTGCCGGACGGTCTGCGCAAACGGCTAACGGGCCGCCAACGCGAGCCTGTCTCGCTGTTCTCGTGTGGGCAGCGAGTTTGTTTTCCTTACGTTGGGTCCTGTTTGGGGTTTGCAGGGTCCAAGCATACCCAAACACAAAGGAAGGCCTTCCACTACCTGCAGGCAGGTAGTGGAAGGCCTTTACCTAGTAAGGGAAGTAGTTATTACTTCTCCCAGCCGATGTTTTCCTTAGGGATGACGGCGAATCCAGGGGCGCCCATGTTGGCGATGCCCTTCTTCAGACCGACCATCTGGGGGCCGTTGGCGAACGGAAGCAGTCCGTATTCCGCGAAGGCTTCGGACTCGAGCTCGTTGATGCGCTCGATCTGCTCATCGCGGGTCGGCAGCTTCTGCATCTCTTCAATCTTCTTATCGAATTCCTCGGTACCAGTGCCGGACTTGTTGAGGGTGGAGTCGCTGGCGTAGGTCTGACCGAAGAATGCCGGGCCGAATGGGTCACTTGCGGCGATACCGGAGAGGAAGAGGTCAAAGTCGCGCTCGTTGCTGATCTTGGAGAAGTCAGAGCTTGGGCGCTCCTCAATCTTCAGCTCAATGCCAGCGTCCTTCAGCATCTTCTGGACGGCGGTAGCGGTGGACTTGGAGACCTCGTCATCGCCGATAAGAACGTAGCGCAGAGACAGCTTGTCGCCGTCCTTGGCGTAGTAGCCATCATCGCCCTCAGAGTAGCCGGCGTCCTCCAGCAGGCTCTTGGCCTCTTCAACGTCGTACTCGAGAACCTCAGAAAGGTTGTCCTTGTAGTCTTCCTGGGTTGGGTACAGGGTCAGGGAGCCAGGCATTTCCTCTTCATAGCCCAGGCCGTTGTAGCGGATCTCTGCGAGCTGGTCGCGGTCGATGGCTGCAAATACTGCGTGGCGAACATCTTTATCAGCCAGCTGTGGGGCCTTGGAATTCAAGGTGAATAGGACGTTGGCCGGGCGGGTGGCTGCGCGGACGTCGATGGAATCGCCCATGTCGGCGGCGATGGTGAGGTTGTTCTTGCTGCCCACGCCGGCGGCGTCGATTTCGCCAGCCTGGAAAGCGTTGATGGTTGCCTGGGACTCCATCGCGCGGTAGCTGACCTTGTCCAGCTTCGGCTCATCACCCCACCACTTTTCGTTAGGCACGAAGGACACGGTGCCGCCGCGGAAGTCGGAGTTTTCCACCTTGAATGGGCCCGCGCCGTACTGTGGGTTGAGCTTGCCCAAGTATTCCTGGTCAAATTTCTCGGCGGTATCGATCGCTGGGTGCAGGATGTCGTTGAAAAGTCCCTGCCACCATGGGTATGGGCTCTCGAAGGTGACCACGGCTTCCTTGTCGTTCTCACCCTTTTCCACGGATTCGATTAGCTCGTAACCGTCGGTGGAATTGACCTGGACGTCCATGTCCTTGCCGTTGTTGAAGCGCCAGGTGTTCTCGAAAGCGGTCCAGTCAATGGGGGTGCCATCGTTGAAGGTGGCGTCATCGTTGATGTCGTAGGTCACGACGGTCTTATCGCCCTCGGTGGACTCGTCTACCGAATCCAGGTACGCGGGGTTTGGGGTGTAGTTACCCTCGCCGTCATAAAGCGCCATTTGCGGGTTGTACCAGCCCCATACGGTGCTGGTATCGGTGGTCATGTTGGCGTGTAAACGGTTCTGCTGCTCGGTCAGCTCCCCAAGGGAGAGGGTGAGCTCACCGCCGTCCTTAATCTCATCGCGTTCTTTTTCGTTGTAGTCACCGGACGGTTTGACGTCGATTTCGAGACCGCCGACAGCCTTGTTGGAGGAGTCGCCACCGTCACCAGAACCCGAGCAGGCGGTGAGTGCGAGCGCCGTGGCGGAGAGAGTGGCAACCGTTGCTATACGGAAGCGACCGAACTTTTTCATGGGGATTACTCCTTGCGTGAGATGAAGACGAAGTTGGCATAGACGGTCGAATAGGTAACCGTCTACTGCAACCATGTGAATTACTTTACAAGATTTATATTTGTGTCCGCAATCACTTTATGGAAAGAGTGCGGGGCTCGAGGGAGCTAGGCCCGGGACTTTTCCCTGCGTGCGCGGGCAACCTTGGGATCCGGATTCGGGATGGCATCCAGAAGCTTCTTGGTGTAGTCATCCTGCGGGTTATCGAAAATCTCATCCGTCGAGCCGGACTCGACGAACTTGCCCTTGTACATCACCGCAACGCGGTCCGAAAGGTGGCGCACGACGGAAAGATCGTGGGCGACGAAGAGATAGGACAGGCCCAGCTTTCGCTTGAGGTCCTCGAGGAGGTTAATGACACCCGCTTGGATGGACACGTCCAAGGCGGAGACTGGCTCATCCAGCACAAGGACCGAAGGGCGCGTGGCTAGGGCGCGTGCCAAGCCGATGCGCTGGCGCTGGCCGCCGGAGAAGTGGCTAGGGAAGCGGTCCAGCTGCGAGGAGTCGAGGCCGACCAGTCCCATGAGCTCGTTCACGCGGGCATCGACATCGCCATCAAAGCCCAGCGAGTTGAGCGGCTCCGCAATGACTTCGCGTACGGTCAGGCGGGGGTTCAGCGAGCTCATTGGGTCCTGGAAGACGATCTGGATGTCTTTGCGGGCCTCGCGGCGCTCGGACCCACTCATGCCATTGGCATCCTTGCCATTGAGGACAACGGCACCGTTTTCAGGGTCCAGATCCATGATCTCCAGCAACGTGGTGGTCTTACCGCAGCCAGATTCGCCGACGATGGCCATGCACTCGCCTTCGCGGATATCGAAGGTGAGGCCGTCAACGGCCTTGACGGTGCCTACCTTGCGCTTAATCAAAGCGCCCTTGGTTAGCGGGAACTGCTTACGCAAGTCGTTCACGGCGAGGGTGGTCTTGCGATCCGCGCGGGGAACGTCGGCCAAGATGTCATCGGCAAGCTGCGGCGGCTTGAACATCAGCTCGCCGTCGATCTTGCGGTCGTGGATCTCCGGCGCGCGGAGGCAAGCGCTGCGGTGGGATACGGATTCATCCTTGAGCGGAAGCAGCTTCGGCTCGCCGGACAGGCAAGCCTCCTGCGCTACGGGGCAGCGCGGGGCGAATTGGCAGCGATCCTTTAGGTTCACCAAGACCGGTGGGTTGCCCTCAATGGGGGTCAGAGGTTCCGAGGCCGAGGAATCAGGGCGCGGCGTAGAACCAAGTAGTCCTACAGTGTAGGGCATGCGGGGGTTGGAGAAGATGGTATCGACATCGCCGTGTTCTACCGGTTGGCCGGCGTACATGACCATGACATCGTCAGCGGTTTCTGCCACCACGCCCATATCGTGGGTAATCATGATGGTGGCGGCGCCGGTTTCGCGCTGCGCCAGACGGATGACGTCCAGGATTTGCGCCTGGATGGTGACGTCGAGGGCCGTCGTCGGCTCATCCGCGATGAGCACGCGCGGGTTATTCGCAATCGCAATGGCGATGACCACGCGCTGGCGCATACCGCCGGAAAACTCGTGCGGGAAGGACTTCAGGCGCAGGTGGGGCTCGGGGATGCCCACCAGATCCAGCAGCTCGGTGGCTTGCTTCAGGGCTTCTTTCTTGCCGATGTCCTGGTGGGCCTGAATGGCCTCTACCAGCTGCGAGCCAATATCGAAGACCGGGGTCAGCGCGGAGAGCGGATCCTGGAAGATCATGCCGATGCCATTGCCGCGGATGCTCGACATTTCCTTATCAGAAAGCCCGAGGAGTTCGCGGTCCTCGAATTTCACGGATCCTTCAACCTTGGCGTATTCCGGCAGTAGACCCATGATGGACATGGAAGTCACGGACTTACCGGAACCGGATTCGCCGACGATGCCCAGGGTGCGGCCGGGGTGCAAATCAAAGCTCACACCGCGCACCGCAGAGACGGTACCTGCTTCAGAAGGAAAGCTGACGCGTAAGTCATTGACGGACAAGATAGGCGAAGTCATAGTTTACCTCCGGAATTGGAGTTGGGATCGAGTGCGTCGCGCAGACCATCGCCAATAAATGCCATGGAGACGGTCAGCAGCGTCAAGGTAGCGGCGGGGAAGTAGAACTGCCATGGGGCGGATTGCAGGGAGGCAGTACCGCCCTGCAGCAAGGTACCGAGGGAGACATCGGGAAGCTTCACGCCCAAGCCCAGGAAGGACAGTGCGGTCTCAGAGCCCACGGTGCCCACAACGCCGAAGACGAACTGGATGATAAGCAGCGAACCAATGTTTGGAATGACGTGGCGGACGATGGTGCGCATCTTGGATACACCCATGTAGCTTGCAGCGCGGACATAGTCCTGCTCGCGGACGGTAAGTGCTAGGGACCAAATCACGCGGGCCTGGTACATCCAGCCGGAGGCGATAAGGACGACCATCAGAAGCTTCCAGTCACCGCCGGAGCCTGCCACCACAAGGGCGATGAGCAGGAAGGTTGGGATGGAAAGCAGGAAGTGGATAACCGCGAGGACGGCCTTTTCTGCAAGTCCGCCCCACAGGGCTGCGGCGCAGCCGACGAAGGCCGAAATGACCAGCGTGGCGAAGGACACCACGATTGCAATGGTCAGGGACCTGCCCAGGCCGTGGATGGTTTGGGCATAGAGGTCATTGCCGGAATCGTTGGTACCAAACCAGTGCTCGGGGCTCGGTGGCTCAGATAGGGCGAGGAAGTCCGGTTCCGTGTAGTCCCACTGGGCAAAGAAATTGCCAAAAAGGGCGGCAAAGATGAGAAAGCCCAGGATGATGACGCCAACGGTGGCTAGCTTGTTGCGGAAGAAGCGGCGAATATACAGCTTGTACCGGGAAGTACCGCGGGGGACCTCCGGCAACGTGGCCATGCGCTCGGCTTCCTCATTGCTTAACGGATCCTCAGAGACGACCTCGGTGCGCGTAGAAACCTCGCCGCGGGGCTGTTTCTTGGACATCTTTGGTTCTTTGGGATTTGTCATTTAGCTCACCCTTACTCGTGGATCCAAGGCGACAACAACGAGGTCTGCCAGAACGGCAGACACGGCCGTCATCGCGGCACCGAATGCCGCCACGGCTACCGCGCCATTGATGTCGTTCTTACTGATGGTCTGGATGAAGTACTGGCCCATACCGTTCCAGCCGAAGATGCGCTCCGTCATCACGGCACCGGTGAAAATGCCGGGCACGGAGAATGCGACGGAGGTGGCCACCGGGATGATGGAGGTGCGCAGTGCGTGCTTGCGGATGGCCTGCTGGCGGGTAAGTCCCTTTGCGCGTGCGGTGCGGACATAATCCGCATCGAGGTTATCGAGCAATAGCGTGCGCTGGGTCATGTGGTAGCTGGCGTAGCTGATGATCACCAGGGAAATCGTGGGCAGGATGAGGTGCTGTGCGGAATCTAGGAGCTTGGGGAAGAATCCCTCGACCCCTAGGGACTTGGAACCGACGACGTAGAAGATCTTTTTGCCGGTCAGATCGTTGATTTCCAGCGCGGCCCACACGACGGCGATGGAAGCAACAACCACGTGGGTGTTCATCGCAATGATGGAAATTCCCTGCCACACGCGGTCACCGGTCTTGTACTGGCGGGAGGCGGTGTATACACCAACCGCTACACCAATAACGATGGACAGGATGGTCGCAAGCAAGAGTAGCTGCGCGGACACCCAAATGCGGTAGCTGATCTCCTCGTTCACCATCTCACCGACCGGGGACTGACCCCAATCCCACTTCGTGATGATGTTGGTCAGCCAGGTCCACCAGCGCTCCAAAAGTGGGGTTTCTGGGCTGAGGTTGTAGGGCTCGAGGAGGTTATTGATTTCCTCATCCGAAAGTGGTGGACGGCGCTCGGTGTAGTTCGAACGCGGGTCCAAAAACGAGGCTGCCAAGAAATAAGCCAAGTTAGTGGCTAAAAAGATCATGAGTAACCAGCCCAAGATCTTTTTGATCAAATACTTTGTCATGGGGAAATTCTCCGTGCGCGGTTAAGCAGGAAACAGTGCGAATAAATATGAAGCCAACGATGGAGTCGTTGTATGTGACCAATCTAATAAGATATAAGCAAGGGCACAATTCACATAGCCCCGTGATGTACATCGCCAATCAACCAATAGGTATTTTTTCAGTGTAGACACTTAGGGTGCTAAAAAGAAAAATGGGATTCAGCTGCAGATTTAAAAACCTAAATTGTTCAACAGTTATAAGAAACGATTAACTGAAAATAAGTGACAACGGGGGTAACCAATCGGCCCGAGTGGGGTGATCCTCCGCGGCTGTATTAGGGCGGATGGGCTCGGTAGGCTAGTTGCTTATGGAAGATCCCACTCGCATTGACCCGACCTTGGCAGCGCTGCGCAAGGCGTGGGAGGGGCAACCCGATTTGAGCCTGCCTACGCTTTTTGCCTTATTGGCCAACCGGGGCATCGGCTGGGGCGTGAGCGACGCGGAGTTGGTCGCTGAGTTGGAGCGGCAGGCCGAAGTTCATCCGCCGTTATTGCCCCTTGAGGATGGTCGCGTGGGCACAGGTGAGTGGCTCGTGTTTAGCGATGCCCCCACCTGCCGCATCACCGCCGATGCCTCCCGCATCATTGTTCGCCGCGCGAATACACAGCCGGTGGTGTGGGCATATAGTGCGATTAGGCCAACAGGGCCTGGCCGGCCCTTCGTGGTTACGGATACTGAGGGCTTTGAACACCGCCTTGGAATCGTCTCCAGTATCATGCGGCTGTCTGAACAGCTACCAGAACTCAGCGGTCTTAAACGCTACGAGTTGGGAGATTTTGTCTATGTTCTTCGATTCGAGGACGCGGTTGCAGTTCTGGACCACGGATTGCATCTCTTTCATAAGGAAAATCGGCGGGTGGTGGCCCGCGATTATGCGTGGAAAAGGATAGAAAAATGCCGCCCTGGCGAGGAGCTGGAAGTACTCCTCGAGGGCGGCGATTATGCGCGGCTCGGTAAGGTGGTTGAGGTCCTTGCTGCAGAGACCCCAAACCCCTTATTCAGCTAAATCCTTCATCGGCTTAACCTTGGTGAAGTGCAGCTTATAGCTGGTATCCAGGTCAGCATTCGGGAAAGCCTCACGGAAGTCGCGTTCATTAGTTTCCACAGCGTTGGTCAAGCGCTCCAGCGGCGTATCTGGGTTAGCAACCACCGTGTACTGCAGTGTTGGGCGGGCGCGGTCGTACGCAACCAAGCGGTCCACGCGTTCCACACCATCTCGCGAGTCCAGATCCTTGGCCACCGCGGTGGCGATGGCGTTCATGGATGCAGAGATTGCGCCTTGTTCATTGGAGGCTGCGGAGTCCACATTATTAAACCGGCGGTGACGCAGGTTCACGACGATGAGCCACAAGCCAATGATGAGCAGCAGGGCAGAGGCACCAGCCAAGACCCAGACCCACCAACTATTTTCGCTTAAAGTGCGCCACGTATCGTGGTCTACCCACTCGGCCAAGTACTCAGCAAATTCCACATTGAAGTTAATGAGGATTGGCCATACGCCTAGCGCGATGAGGATAATTCCGAGCAGGCCGAGGAGGATTCGGTCAAAGGTAGCAAGCTTTTTAGACATGATTATCCATCTCCGGAATCTTCTCTACGGCTACGGTGACCTTTGGTGGGTCTGCAAGGACCTCTAAAGCGCTGTTGACAGCCTTTTCCACGCGCCCAGGCAAATCGGAGTCTTGCTCATCGCCATTGACGGTGACCTTCGCGCTCTTGGTATCAGCCGAAGTCTGCGCGGAAGCGACTCCCGGAACACGGCGTGCTGCAGCAGAGCTCAATCGTGCGACATCAACTGGCCGCATCCACATGGAAGCGGACTCAGAAGTGATCTGAGTGTGGGTATTGCGACGGGTCTTTACCGCAGCGAATACAAAGATGAGACCAACCACGATGGAACCCACGCCCGCCCAGATCATCCACGTCTCTAATTGCTCGGTGGCAATAAGATCGAGGACCGGCTGGACCCACGATTGGGCATTAGCGTCCGCGCCGACAAGCCAGGTTTCGCGTACCCCCACAACGCCAATGACAAGCAGCACAAAACCCAGGATTACGGTCCACGTGCGAACTGCAGGAGACGCCTTGGGCTGCTGCCCGAAATGCTCAGGCAAATTCATTTCAGCCATTATTGCCTCCTTGCTCGTGGTACGGGGTAATGGAAATAGCACGCAGCGGCTCAGGCCGTGGCGCATAGACGTGCAACGGGCGCTGGCTAGCTGGCGATACCTCGATGCGCTTCAGCGGTTCCTGGCGCGGGGCCTGAACCTTGCGCAGTGACGCGGGTCTAGCGGTTCGCACGCGCTGCTCGCTACGGGAATTATCGATCTCGATCTTGCGCAGTGGCTGCGGGCGCGGCGGCTGCACCTTACGCAGGGGAGCCGGGCGGGCAACGCGAACGCGCTTTTTCTGTTCAGTATTGTTGATCTCGATTTTACGCAAAGGCTGCGGACGGGGGACAGAGACCTTTGCCTTTTTGACAAAGGGGCGTACCTGTCCGCTCGGAAGCAACCTGCCAGGGCGCGGAGCGCGAACGCTGCGTACGTGCTCTGGGCGCGGTTCGACGATACGGCGTAGTTCGTGACCTTCCGGAGCGCTAATTTCTAGCAGCTGATGATCCGGAAGGTCAGCGGAAATGCTGCGCACCGGTGCCTCCCGCGGCGTATCGACAGAGCGCACTGGCGTGTCACCAGAGGGCGCCGATACTCCGCGAACCGCAACTTCCTTTCCAGAAGAAATTTCGCGGATTTCCGCCTCTTGCGGGGTGTCGACATTGCGGACTGCGGCTTCTTCCGGAGTCTCGATGCTTCGCACTTCGACCGAGTCCTGAGTAACAGGCTGGGTCACGGTAGAAGGTGTGACCTCAGGGGTAAAAGCTGAAGCGGCAGGACGCTGCGCAAGCTGTTCTGCGGTAACGCGAGTACCCGGAATCGATTCACCGACGGTGACATTAACGCGGGTGGTGGAATAGCCGGTATGGGCAGCAATAGCCTCTGAAATGGCGGCACGCGTACTTTCCGCGACTGCGGTAACCGGAGATGGCCACACCACCGCGATGGTCGCGCTCACGGCGGCGACCTCACGCTCTGGGTCCATCTGTACCGAAACCCGTGGATAACCGCGTCCGCCAATGCCAGCAAGCTTGGCATCTAAATCTTTTGTGCCAGGCACGCTAGCAATTGCGGCGGTCACGATTCGTTCCATGGTCCGCAGCGAGAAACGCGTGTGGCCCTGAGTGGAACCTTCTGACATTAGCCTTGGCCTTTCTCCTTGCCGATGAGGCCATTCCACACGGCGCTGAGGTCGATGCGGCCATCAAAGTGGGAACCCAAGAGGCCACCGACGGCAGCAAGCAGCACGGCGAGCAGCGTCCAACCCCAACCTAAGTACAAAAAGAAGGCAAGTAGCAGGCCGATAACAATGCCCAATGTGGTGTAATTTTTCATATCTAATCCTTCGAGGGAGCAGCGGATAAGCCATCTACGGCGTCAGAAAACTCAACGTCGACGCGTTCTAGCTCCGTACATGCCTTGCGGGCTGCCGAGCGGACTTCTTCCGCTAGGCGGTACAGATCAGGCTGCGCACTGATATCAACACGGACGTTGATTTGCAGGTGGCGATCGTCGCGGGGATCGGGCCGGCGCATGCCGGTAACCCTTTCGCCCGGGAAGAGTAGGCTCACCGAGCCGTAGGATCCGCCGTCAAGGCCCGCGACACCGTTGAGCTTTTGCACCGCTTCCGCAATTGCGTGAGCGTGGCTTACCTCGAGCTCAAATTGTGCTCGGGGTTCAGGCATTGTTCTTATGCCTGGCCCTGGTTCAGTGCAGCCTGCTCTTCAGACTCGGAGTCTTCCTTCGGCAGCTTGACGTTGTGAACAACAACGTCAACGCGCTCTACGGTCAGGCCGGTCATGCGCTCGACAGCGTTCATGATGTTGCGGCGGATTGCCTCAGCCAGCTCGTGGATAGCAACACCGTACTCAGCGGTGATGGCAATCTCGATCTTTGCGGAGCCGTTTTCTACCTCTACGTCAACACCCTGGCGTACGTCCTCGGATGCGCCGAAGGACTCGCGGATGGTGCCCATCATGCGAGCGCCGCCGCCACCAAGGGAGTCAACACCGGAAACTTCGCGGGCTGCAATGCCAGCGATCTTGGAAACAACGACGTCATCAATGGTGGTGGTGCCGTACTGAGTCTCCAGGTTGTTGTTTACCTCGCGCTCTTCAGAAGCGGCAACGTTGTTCTCAGAGTGCTTTGCAGGAGTGTTGTTCTCAGACATGGTCTTTAAGGCCTTTCCTTAAATATTGACTTGCATGGTCGCAATATGAAATTGAAGGATCAAGAACCAGCGGTTCAAAATCCTTCCTTGAGCGTACCTACCGGCTAACCACTCGTGGGGTCTGTGACAACAATTTTTACCAAAACGTGATTATTGGCACTATTGCCGGGATGGTTTGAAAAACACCAGCCCATCGTGCTTAAATACTTAGGTTGCTTTAACAGGGCAGTGCGAACCGGTAACGGACCGTCTTAAATACGGTGCGCATCGGGGAGACGCTGAGCTGGTAAAGCGAACATGACACCTTCGTTGTCACCGTGTCTCAGGATTTTCCTGAAACACAGACTGGAAGGTCATCCGATCGGGCTAGGTCCGCGCTAGAGCAGAGGCACCCCGAGACGATGGACCGGAGAAGGGGCATGGCAAATAAACAGCGGCAGTTAGCGAATAGGACACTCTCCACGTGTAATGCGTGAAAACCGTCCTCTTCACAATACTTTGACTACGGGTCTTGTACCCCGTCAGGAGCACTGCAGACTGGCATTTGCCATGTGCTGTATCTCTTGGTTGTCATGACAGTCAGACCACTGGCGTTGTGTCAGGCCCCAGGCCCGGACAACGTTATAGAGAAATCGAGAAGCAATTTCCCACCGCTTCACGCCCCGGAAACGCCGGGAATGTGAAAGTGGGGAAGCGAGGAAGAGGATAAGCGTGGCGGGACAAAAGATCCGCATTCGGCTGAAGGCCTATGACCACGAGGCAATCGACGCTTCTGCAAAGAAGATCGTCGAGACCGTTACCCGTACGGGTGCTCGTGTAGTTGGCCCAGTGCCGCTCCCAACCGAGAAGAACGTGTACGCAGTTATTCGTTCTCCGCACAAGTACAAGGACTCTCGCGAGCACTTCGAGATGCGCACGCACAAGCGCCTGATCGATATTCTCGACCCGACCCCGAAGACCGTTGATGCTTTGATGCGCATCGATCTTCCGGCAAGCGTCGACGTGAACATCCAGTAAGCGACTTTGGTGGAGAACTAATAATGAGTGAAAACGAGATCAAGGGCATTCTGGGCAAGAAGCTCGGCATGACCCAGGTCTTCGACGATGACAACCGCGTTGTTCCGGTTACCGTCGTTGAAGCAGGGCCATGCGTTGTCACCCAGATTCGCACCCCCGAAACCGATGGCTACAGTGCCATCCAAATCGCCTTTGGCGAGATTGACCCACGCAAGGCAAACAAGCCTGAGGGTGGTCACTTCAAGAAGGCTGGCGTAACCCCACGTCGTCACGTTGCGGAAATCCGCATGGATGACACCTCCGCATACGAGGTTGGCCAAGAGGTCAAGGTAGACATCTTCGAAGACATCACCTTCGTTGACGTCACCGGCCAGACCAAGGGCCACGGCTACGCTGGTGCTATGAAGCGCCACGGCTTCCAGGGTCAGGGCGCAGCTCACGGTAACCAGGCCGCTCACCGCCGCGTTGGTGGTATCGGTGGCGCTGCTACCCCGGGCCGCGTCTTCAAGGGCAAGCGCATGGCTGGCCGCATGGGCCACGACCGCGTGACGACCCAAAACCTGAAGATTCAGAAAGTCGATGTCGAGTCCAACCTGCTGCTCATCAAGGGTGCTATCCCTGGTGCGCGCGGTGGCCTCGTCACCGTTAAGACCGCAGTGAAGGGCGGTGCACACGCATGAGCAACCTCAAGCTAGACGTCCACACCTCCGAAGGTAAGACCAATGGCTCCGTGGACCTGCCGGCTGAAATCTTTGACACCGAGGCATCCGTTGCTTTGATGCACCAGGTTGTCAACGCACAGCTTGCTGCTGCTCGTCAGGGCACCCACGCCACCAAGACCCGCGGCGCTGTCCGCGGTGGTGGTCGCAAGCCTTTCCGCCAGAAGGGTACCGGTCGTGCGCGCCAGGGTTCCATCCGTGCGCCGCATTACACCGGCGGTGGCACCGTCCACGGCCCGCAGCCACGTAGCTACGCACAGCGCACCCCTAAGAAGATGATCAAGGCTGCTCTCTTCGGTGCGTTGTCTGACCGTGCTCGCAACGAGCGCATCCATGTCATCGAAGAGTTGGTTCCAGGCCAGAAGCCGTCCACCAAGGCGGCCAAGGCTTTCCTCGAGTCCCTGACCGAGCGCGACAACGTGCTGCTGGTTATCGGCCGCGAGGACATCAACGCCCGTCGTAGCGCTAATAACCTGCCGAACGTTCAGATCTTGGACGCCGGTCAGCTCAACACCTACGACGTTCTCTACTCCGATGACGTTGTGTTCTCCGTTGAGGCGCTACACACCTTCATCACTCGCGCTACCGGCGCGGATAAGGAGGAGAACTAATGGCTAAGATTTCTAACCCGCGCGATGTCATCATCGCCCCGGTTGTATCTGAGAAGTCCTACGGTCTGATGGAGCAGAACGTCTACACGTTCTTCGTCTCCCCAGACTCCAACAAGTCCCAGATTAAAGATGCCGTCGAGCAGATCTTTGACGTGAAGGTCGACTCCGTGAATACCGTAAACCGTGCAGGTAAGCGCAAGCGCACCCGCACCGGTTTCGGTCAGCGTAAGTCCACCAAGCGCGCATACGTGACGCTCCGTGAAGGCAGCGACTCCATCGACGTCTTCGGCGCAGGCGCTTAAGCGCCACCGGAGAGCCGAAAGGAAAAGGAAGAATTATGGCTATTCGTAAGTACAAGCCGACAACTCCGGGTCGCCGCGCATCCTCCGTATCTGAGTTCGACGAGATCACTCGCTCGACTCCGGAGAAGTCCCTGCTGCGCCCGCTGAGCAAAACCGGTGGTCGTAATAACTACGGCCGCATCACCACCCGCCACATCGGCGGTGGCCACAAGCGCCGTTACCGTCTGATCGACTTCCGTCGTAACGACAAGGACGGCATTCCGGCAAAGGTCGCTCACATCGAGTACGACCCGAACCGCACCGCAAACATTGCATTGCTGCACTACGTAGATGGCGAGAAGCGCTACATCATCGCGCCGAAGGGCCTGAAGCAGGGTGCTGTTGTCGAGTCCGGACCGAACGCAGATATCAAGGTGGGCAACAACCTGCCGCTACGCAACATCCCGACCGGTTCGACCATCCACGCTGTTGAGCTCAAGCCGGGCGCTGGCGCTAAGCTGGCTCGCTCTGCTGGTGCTTCCATCCAGCTGCTGGGTAAGGAAGGCAAGTACGCCGTTCTGCGTATGCCGTCTTCTGAAATCCGCCGCGTGGACATCCGTTGCCGCGCAACGGTTGGTGAAGTTGGCAACGCCGAGCAGATGAACATCCGCTGGGGCAAGGCCGGCCGCATGCGTTGGAAGGGCGTTCGCCCGACCGTCCGTGGTGTCGTTATGAACCCGGTTGACCACCCACACGGTGGTGGTGAGGGTAAGACCTCCGGTGGTCGCCACCCAGTGTCCCCATGGGGTCACAAGGAGGGTCGCACCCGCAACCCGAACCGTTACTCCAACAACATGATCGTGCGCCGCCGTCGCCCGAACAAGAAGCGCTAAGAGGAGGTAAACAATGCCACGCAGCCTTAAGAAAGGCCCGTTCGTCGATGAGCACCTCCTCAACAAGGTGGATGCTCAAAACGATGCAGGCACCAAGCAGGTCATCAAGACCTGGTCTCGCCGCTCGACCATTCTCCCCGATTTCATCGGACACACCTTCGCCGTCCACGACGGCCGCAAGCATGTGCCGGTCTTCATCGAGGACTCCATGGTCGGCCACAAGTTGGGCGAGTTTGCACCAACCAAGACCTTTAAGGGTCACGTCAAGGATGACAAGAAGGGACGTCGATAAGCGATGAGTGAGACCATCACCTCCGCATCCGCCACGGCCCGCTACGTCCGCGTTACCCCGATGAAGGCACGTCGTGTGCTCGATCTGGTCCGCGGCAAGTCCGTAAGCGAAGCTTTGGCAATCCTGAAGTACGCACCGCAGGGTGCTTCCAAGCCAGTTGCAAAGGTCGTTGCTTCCGCAGCCGCTAACGCTGAGAACAACTTCGGCCTCGACCCACGCACCCTGGTCATCTCCGAGGCATACGCCAACGAGGGGCCGACCATGCGTCGTTTCCAGCCGCGTGCACAGGGTCGTGCATTCATGATTCGTAAGCGCACCAGCCACATCACCGTGGTTGTCGAAAGCCAGCAGGAAGGGGCCAAGTAATGGGCCAGAAGATCCATCCTCACGGCCTACGTTTGGGCATCACTTCCGACTGGAAGACCCACTGGTTCGCGGATAAGGACTACGCGAACTACGTAGCCGAAGACATCAAGATTCGTAACTACCTCAACAAGGGCCTCGAGCGCGCCGGCATCGCCGACATCGTTATCGAGCGCACCCGTGACCGCGTCCGCGTGGACATTCACACCGCCCGTCCGGGCATCGTGATTGGCCGCCGCGGTGCTGAGGCTGACCGCATCCGCCGCGAGCTGGAAAAGCTCACCGGCAAGATGGTTGCCCTCAACATCCTCGAGGTCAAGCAGGTAGACGCAAACGCAACCCTGGTTGCTCACTCCATCGCGGAGCAGCTGGTTAACCGCGTCGCATTCCGTCGTGCAATGCGCAAGGCTATCCAGTCCGCTATGCGCCAGCCACAGGTTAAGGGCATCAAGATTCTGCTGTCCGGGCGCCTGGGCGGTGCAGAAATGTCCCGCGTTGAGCGCTACCACGAGGGCCGCGTTCCGCTGCACACTCTTCGCGCCGAGATCGACTACGGCACCGCAGAGGCCCACACCACCTTCGGCCGCATCGGCATCAAGGTGTGGATCTACAAGGGTGACGTCGTCGGTGGCGTACGCGAGTCCGAACTGAACGCTCCGGCACAGGGCCGTGGCCGTGGTGACCGCAATGGTCGCTCCCGTCGCGGTGGCCAGCGCCGCCAGCGTGCACAGCAGAAGCAGGAGGGCTAATCCATGCTGATTCCTAAGCGTGTTAAGTACCGCCGTCAGCACCGCCCGAGCCGTCGTGGCGTGTCCAAGGGCGGAAACCGCATTAACTTCGGCGATTACGCAATCCAGGCACTGGAGCCTGCGTACATCACCAACCGTCAGATTGAGGCCGCACGTATTGCCATCAACCGCCACGTTAAGCGTGGTGGCAAGGTGTGGATCAACATCTTCCCGGACCGTCCGTTGACCCAGAAGCCGCTCGGTGTTCGTATGGGTTCCGGTAAGGGCCCGGTTGAGAAGTGGGTGGCTAACGTGAAGCCTGGCCGCGTACTTTTCGAGATGAGCTACCCAACTGAGGCTGTTGCAATCGAGGCTCTGCGCCGCGCTGGCCAGAAGCTTCCTTGCAAGGTCCGCATCATCAAGAAGGAGGACCAGTTCTAATGGCAACCGGTACCCCCGCCCACGAGTTCCGTGAGCTCGACAACGCAGAGCTGGAAACCCGTCTGAAGGATGCGAAGGAAGAACTGTTCAACCTTCGTTTCCAGAAGGCCACCGGCCAGCTGACCAACAACCGCCGCATCGGCACGGTTAAGCGCGACATTGCCCGCATCTACACCGTTCTGCGCGAGCGCGAGCTGGGCCTGTCTGTCGCTCCGGGAGCTGAGGCTTAATCATGAGTGAGGCTAACGTGACTGAATCCAAGAAGGGACCAACTCCGAAGAAGGAGAAGGTCAAGGGTGCTCCTAAGGTCCGCACCGGCTACGTCGTCTCGGACAAGATGTCCAAGACCATTGTCGTCGAGTTGGAAGACCGCAAGCAGCACGCTCTGTACGGCAAGATTATGCGCTCTAACAAGAAGGTTAAGGCGCACGATGAGGAAGAAACCGCAGGCGTAGGCGATCTCGTACGTATCGCTGAGACCCGCCCGCTGTCCAAGGACAAGCACTTCCGTCTCGTAAAGATCATCGAGAAGGCTAAGTAAACCCTAGCCAGCGCAGCCCCTGTACCGGACCATTTGGTTCGATACAGGGGCTTTTCGCTGTTTCAGAGTTCTTAAGGCCGGGCTCTTCCATAGAACCAGTAGGGCACCCAGGTGACGTCGTCTGAAGAAAGGCCCCAGTCTTTCACCGCGAGGCCCCGAACCTTCTTCGCCAAGTCCCCTTCGCCGGAGACCCACACGTAGCCTGGTGCCGGCGCACCGGCATAATCTGCTTTCAGCGCGGCAACAACAGATTCCGCTTCCTGGTGCGGCTCGGTGCGAAGGGCGCTCAGACTGCGCACGCTCGTTTTCCACCTGGCCGCGAGCCCAGGTTCTATCTCGTCATCGCTAGTTACCACGGCCATAACGTCGGTACGGGCGAGCATCGCCGGGTCACGGCCTTCTTGGTAGGCAAGGATATGTCGCAGGGCCGGCAGTGCGGAGGCATCGGCGACCAATAGTTGTGGTGCTTCGGTTGGCTGCCACAGCTCGTTGCAGGTAAAGAACCCCGCTGTATCGCCGGGCTGCGCGTTCCGAATCCATCGCGAGCCGGGCCCGGAATCGCCGTGGGTCACCACGTCGACATCGACTGTGGCGTCCTCAGGGTGGAGCGCGCGAATGGTGTACCAGCGCAGATCGGGCCTAGTTTCTTCGCCTATAGCGGCAACGGCTGCCCGGATATTGACCCCGTCGACGGGGAAGGGTGAGAATTCTTGCCCGGCTTGCGGCATGACGAGGCCAAAGAATTCATCAGGGCCGGCGAGCTGATACGTCCGGAAGGCCTCGGCGTGAAACGTCAAACGGTGCAGGCGCGGGCGGATCTGTTTATTGGCAGTCAGGGTTACGGGAATCAGTTGGTGTTCAGGCATCGGCGACGATTGTAGGGAGGAGTTCATGCACCCAACATACTCCTGCAAAGCTAAGCCTTGCCTATGCACTGGGCCGGCGTCTAAGATGAGCAACGTTATTTTCCTCCTTGATTGAAAGGGCTAGCCTCATGAAGATTTTTGGGCGCCGTACCATGGGTGTTGTGGCACTGCTGTCCGTCGGAGCCGTCGCATTAGCCGGTTGCTCGCGCGGTGAGGGCGATGAGAGCACGCAGTCCACCGATGCAGCCAGCGAGGAGCGGGTGGCTAGCCTGGGCTTGGGTGATGCCGATACGCTGCTCGCCCTGGGTATTACTCCCGTGACGGTGGCGCCGTGGGGCGCTGAGGGCGATGGCGATCCTTCCGGCGTTGGCCCGTGGGCAAAGAAGCTTCTGGGCGATGCAAAGCCGGAGGTCATCTACAACACCGCAACGGGCTTTACCGCGGAGACCTTTGAGCAGATCACCGCTGCAGACCCCACCAAGATCATTGCGGTGAACCAGGCAGTGGATGCGCGCACGAAGGAATCCTTGGAAGAGATCGCGGCAACCACCGTCAAGCCGGATGGGTATGAAGACTGGCAGGTTCCCTGGGAAGACCAGGTAGAGGCCATCGCGGACGCCGTTGACAAGGAAGACGAAGGCGATAAGCTTATCGCTGATACCGAGAAGGCTTTCGAGGAATTCCGCCGCGAGCACACCGAATTGCAGGGCAAGTCCGCGGCCATCGTCATGCCTTATGACGGCAAGATTGGCCTGTACACCGATGAGGACGGGCGCGGACAGTTCATCGAGGATCTAGGCATGGAGATCCCGGATGAGCTGCAGGGCGATGGCAGCAGCTTCTTCGTTGACATTGCCCCGGAAAACTACGCGAAGCTCAACCAGGTTGATCACCTCTTCGTCTTGGACTACAACGGCTCCGCGGATGTCTTGAAGAAGGATAAGACCTTCCAGGGCCTGGATATTGTCAAGGATGGGCGTGTGCGCTACCTGGACACGGATACCGGCAACGCCATGAGCATGCCGAACCCAGTGACCATTCCGTGGGCAATGGATAAGTTTGAAGAGAAGCTGTAATTGTCAGCAACCACGAAGGGCGGACCGATTATCCAGACGGGTTCCACAACGGAAGGCCCCGCAGTCACACCAGTAATGACGCGGGGAAGGGGCGGCACGCCGTTTCTTGTTGCCCTCATCCTCGCCAGCCTCGTGCTGGCGGTGGCGTCCTTGGCGCTAGGTTCGCGTTCGATTCCGCCCGATGAGGTCATCGCCGCGCTGCGCGGAGCGGGGGAGCAGGATATTCGCGATATCGTGTGGAACCTGCGCATGCCGCGCACCTTCTTGGCCTATTTCGCCGGCGCGGCCCTTGCCGTCGCCGGTGTCTTGGCGCAATCGTGGACCAGGAACCCGCTAGCGGACCCCGGATTTATCGGTATTACCGCAGGCGCGTCGTTCTTCGTTGCCCTAGGCACGGCCATTGGCATTGCTACCACCACCGGCATGCGCACCTCCTTCGCGCTTGTCGGCGCGGGCATTACCACGCTGCTGGTCCTGGCCGTCTCCCGGCGGTTTCAGGATCCGCTAACGCTCATTCTGGTCGGCGCTGGCGTCTCCGCCGCTCTGGGATCGGGAGCGGTGATCATCGGCCTGTATTCCACGGACGTCCTCGATAGCATGCGGCGCTGGACCATCGGCTCGACCTTTGGGCGCGGCCCAGAAGACGTCGCCATTGCGGGTATTGGCCTGCTCATCGGCCTGGCGTGCGCGGCAATGGCGGCCAGGCCGCTTGACCTATTGGCCATGGGGGAAGAGTCCTCGCTCGCCTTGGGCGGATCCCCCACTACCGCGCGGGTGGGCGCGGCACTAAGCGTCGTGGTGTTGGCCGGCAGCGCGACGGCGGCAACGGGTCCCATCGCTTTCGTTGGCTTCGCCATTCCCCACATCGTGCGGCGGGTGGTCGGCCCCAGCGTTGCCACGATGATCCTGCCCTCCGCGCTCCTGGGCAGTTGCGCCGTGCTTGCCGCCGACATCATCGGCCGCCTCATTGTGGGTAACTCGGAGCTAGAGATGTCCATCGTTCTTGCCATCGTGGGCGCGCCTTTCCTCATTTGGGGCGCTCACCGCGGCGTGGGCAGAGCGTGGGGCGATAACGCATGACAACAATAAGCAGTACCCTGCAAGCGCAGCAGCGTCGCAGGCACGTCCGCGTGCTCGCATCGACGCTGGTATTCGGCCTTATCGCCTTTGGCGCCTACCTGGTGTTGCTGGGGCAAGGGCCTTTGGAGTTGAGCCCGCGGCAGGTCCTCGATGTGCTCACCGGCGGCGGCAGCGAGAGCCACATCAGGGTGGTCTGGGACTTACGCCTGCCTGTTGCCATCGCCACCGTCATCGTCGGCGCCGCCCTCGGCGTGGCTGGCTCATGGACGCAGACCATGGCCCGCAACCCGCTGGCATCGCCAGATATCCTGGGCGTGACCGGCGGCGCATCGGTCCTGGTAGTGCTGGGCACCGTGCATTCGCGCCCCGGTTTCGCAGACGGCATCCCGGACTTCTGGTGGCGGGCATGCTTGGCGATGATCGGAGCCCTCCTCGTCGTCATCCTCCTCGCCGTCCTGGGTGGCATCGGCACGAGCAACCGCATCGTCATCGTCGGCATTGCCTTATCGCTGATGTTTCAAGCCGTCGTGGCGTATTTGATGCGCAGCGCGCAGATCCAGCGCGCGGCCGAGGCGCAAACGTGGCTGGCGGGCTCGACCGGGTTCGTGCGCATGGAGGTCATCGTGCCCTTACTCGTGGCATTAGCGCCGTTTCTCGCCATAGGCATCTGGTGTGCGCGGGAGCTGCCGCTGCTCGCCCACGATGATTCTTCTGCGACCACCCTGGGCGTGAATATCTCCCGCCAGCGCGCCCTGCTGCTCATTGCTGCTACCGGGATCTGCGCGGTGGTGGTCTCGGTGGTTGGTCCCATTGGATTTATCGCCCTGCTGGCCCCGCACCTGGCGCGGATGGTGGCGCGCACACCCACGCCATCGCCGGTGGCATCGGCAGCCGCGGGCGCGGCGCTGCTCACCGTGTGCGCCGTTATCGCCGGCGCGATTCCGGTCAACGCCCCGGTGGGTGCGGTCTCCTCGGTCATCGGCGGCTGCGCCCTGGTGGGATTGGTGTGGAATGCGGCCCGGCGCACGTAATCGCTGTGGCGCGCCACAGCGAGGATTGGGCGAGCGAAGCAACCACAAAGTCCTACACACTCGTACGTGGATGAAGGAAAAGATATGACGGATAATCAGCCCACGCGCTCGAAGCGCCGGTGCAGCCTCCAGGCCACCGGCATCCATGCGGGATATAAGGACGGCGAGGATATTCTCGCCGGCGTCGATCTGCATGCACGCGCCGGTGAGGTCACCACGCTCATCGGGCCCAATGGCTGCGGCAAGTCCACGCTGCTCAAGACGCTGTCTAAAATCCTGGCCCCGCGGCAGGGCAGCGTTATGGTCGGGGACGCCGACCTGCATGCGATGAACGCGAAGGAAGCCGCGCAGCAGGTGGCGCTGCTGCCACAGCACCCCGTGGCCCCCGATGGATTGCGGGTGGGCGAGTTGGTCGCGCGCGGGCGCCACCCCTATCAGGGCAGGATGCGCGGTCTTTCTCCTACGGACCGAGAGATCATCGCCCACGCCTGCGAAGCCACGGACATTGTGGACTTCCTCGAGCGCGATATCGCCTCCCTATCGGGTGGGCAGCGCCAACGCGTCTGGCTAGCGCTAGCGTTGGCGCAAGATACGCCGGTGCTGCTTCTCGATGAACCCACGACCTTCCTCGACCCCGCCCACGCCATGAGCATGCTGGAGCTGGCTCGAACACAGGCGCGCGCCGGCAAAACGGTGGTTGTGGTCCTGCACGATCTCATGCTGGCGGGCCACTACTCCGATTCCATGGTGGTAATGAAAGCTGGCGATATCATCGCGCGCGGCGCACCTAAGCAAGCGCTGGCCCCCAAGGTCTTGGCGCAGGCCTATGGCATCGAGGTGGAGGCCTGGGACGATCCGCTTGGTGATGCCCCCATTATCGTCCCTCGCCGCGTCCTCCCCAGCGACAAGTAAGCGCTCCCCCGCTAAGCGCGGGGAGCGTGTTGCTCAGATCGGCTACTGCCGCGCCAACCGGCGGATATCCAAAACCGAAATCGCGATGATGAAGAGGCTGAGCACGCAGCCGACGCTGAGGAGGAAATTGCCAATGCGGTAGGTTCCCGTGCCTACCTCCGCCATATTGCCGTAGATGTAGATCCAGATTCCCCAGCCCACCAGCAGCACGATGCCGGCGATTCCGGAGAGCAGCTTGAGACTGCGTGGGGAAGCGGGAGCGAAGAACTTAAAGGCGGCATCGATAAGCGCGGCCGCTGCCAGGGCGATGCTTAATCCACCCGAGAGCCACAGCGGGAGCAGGGCTGCGGTGCCGACGACAACGGGGAGGATGAAGGCGAGGAACGCTAAGAGGAATAACCCCAGGTGTATCCACATCGTGCGCTTGGTGTAGCTCATAGGGCAGACTCTACTTCCTTGCGCAGTGGGGGATTGGCGCCGGTGCGGGAGACGGTGATGCCGGCCGCGGTGGCGGCGAAGTGGAGGATATCGCGCCACTGTTCGGCGCTTAGTGCTGCGGCCTTGTCCGCATCGAGGTCGCGTTCATCCAGTTGCGTCAAAAGGGCTGCCATGATGGTGTCGCCGGCGCCGATGGTATCGGTGACCTCAACCGCGGCTGCGGGAACGTCGAGGGAAATATCCCCAGCCCTGACGCTAATTCCATCGCCGCCGCGGGTGGTGACCACGATGGGTACCTGGTGGGTGAAGTCTTCGCCTAAAAAGTCCACCTCTTCATCCGATAACTTCAGCACCGAGATGTGAGGCAGCAAATCCGTCAGGAATTTCTTATGCGCCTCGGTGGCATAAAAGGGCCGGATATTGGGATCTAGGGCCACGAGCGTTCCCTGTGCGGCGAAGTCCTTGAGCAGCTGCGCGTAGCGGGAAGCACCCGGCTCCAAGGCCAAGGAAACGGTGCCGAAGCAGGCAATATCTGCCGGAACTAGTTTGGGTTCAACGAAGCGATCCGCAGTGCCTTCCACATAAAAGTTATAGGAGGCCGTGCCGTTATCCGCGATGGTGGTCACCGCCAGGGTGGTCGGTTCCTCGCCGCGCTGCACGTGGGCGGTCTCGACGCCTTCTTCCTCAAGGCGCCGGAATAATTCCTGGCCAAACCCATCGGTAGAAATCCGTGATTGGAACTCCACGTCCGCGCCCAAGCGTGCCGCGGCGATGGCCACGTTGAAGGGGCCGCCGCCCAACGCCGGGGTGAGGTCATTCAAGCGGCCGGGGGATACCGGAACCAAGTCCACGAGGCCTTCGCCGCACACATGAATAGTCATAGTTCCATAGTATCGGGGACATGAACCACCGACCGAACTTTCACCTCGCCCCGCCACTGGGCCGCCTCAATGACCCCAATGGCCTTTTTGTGGATGGCGATATTCTGCACGCGTATTACCAGCATGACCCTGTCTTTCCGCACGAGCCCAAGCGGACTGGCTGGGGTCACGCCACCACGACGGTGTCCGCGCCCGCTCCGTGGCGACATTACCCCGATGCGCTCTATCCTGACCTGCCCTATGACAAGGATGGGTGCTACTCCGGCGGGGCCGTGGTTGACGGCACTGACGTGTGGCTTTTTTATACCGGAAACCTGAAAGAAGCCGGGCGCCGCATCCCCTCACAGAATCGCGTGCGGGTCATGGACCCCTCCGGGCCGGAAGGCGGGATTTATGTCCGCGATGCCGCTAACCCGCTTATTGCTGATTCCCCGGAGGGATATACCGGCCACTTCCGCGATCCCCATATTTCTCGCGCTGGGGAGGGATGGCGCATGGTCATTGGTGCGCAAACGGAAGATGAACGCGGAACCATCGTGCTGTATTACTCGCGGGATTTAAAGCAGTGGGATTTCCAGGGAGAGCTTGTTTTTGATGATCCCGCGCAGCTTCCCGGTGGCTATATGTGGGAGTGCCCCAACCTGCTGACCTTTGGGGATAAGCACGTGCTCATTTTCTGTCCACAGGATGAGACGGACCGTTGCGGCTACGTCGTCGGGACCTTGGATGGGCTTAATTTCCACGTTGAGCGCGGCTTTACCCTGCTGGATCACGGCACGCAGTTCTATGCGCCGCAGGCAACCGAGGAAAACATCCTGCTGGGCTGGATAGGCATGCCCGCTCATGATGAGACTCCAACGCAGGGGTGGGTGCATACCTTGACTATTCCGCGGCGGCTGTGGCTGGAGGATAACTACCTGTGCCAAGAACCGCTGTGGTCTGCACTGCCGGAAACCCGCGGCAGGGAGGGCTTTGGCTCGACCATTGATGTCACGGGGGAGGGGGCATATGCGCTTGTCGATGCCACTGGCAACGAAGCGTTCCGCGTGGTGCAAGGCGGTGGCACCATCTCTTTCAATGGTGGCGAGCCGATCGCGTGCCCCGATGGAGAAATGCGGTTGATTGCTGATGGCTGCGCCGTAGAAGTCTTTGCCGGTGGCGGGCGCATCGCCGCGGCTTTCGCGGTCTTTGGCGATGCTCCCTGGCAGGCATGGGAGCCGCTGGACTAAGACCCTGCGGAACTAGGGCCGACAGCTTTTGCTTTGTGGACATTTAGGTACAAACAGACTTAAATAGGAAGTAGTCAATCACATTCGGTCATTTAATGTGACCTAAATAACAAAGGTTGGTCCATGGAGCATAAAGAGGTCGCCGCCCGCACCCTCAAGGCATTAGGCGGCGAAGATAATATTATTGCCCTTGCCCACTGCGCCACGCGCTTGCGCATGGTCTTGGATGATTCGGACAGGGTAGATACCGCAGCGCTAGACAACGATCCAGATCTGAAGGGCACCTTCGAAGCCGGTGGCATGTTCCAGGTCATCGTGGGCCCGGGCGATGTCAATATCGTCTTTCAGGAAATGACCAAGTCCATTTCCAAGGACGTCGCCGTGTCCACCGATCGCCTCAAGGATATTGCCGCGGAATCAGGGAACTGGTTCTCCCGTGCGGTCAAGGTCTTGGCCGATATCTTTGTTCCGCTAATCCCAATCCTGCTCGGCGGCGGTCTATTGATGGCATTAAATAATGTGCTGACCGCGCCGGGACTATTTGGGGATCAATCAGTCATCGAAATGTATCCCTCGTGGGAAGGGTTTGCCGGGCTGGTCAACCTCCTGGCATCCGCCCCCTTTGCCTTCCTTCCTATCCTCGTGGGCTTTACTGCTACTAAGCGCTTTGGCGGTAATGAATTCCTCGGTGCGGGCATGGCCATGGCGATGGTCATGCCAGATTTGGTTAGCGGCTATAACGTTGCTGAGGCTATTGAAAATGGCGAGATGCCCTACTGGGATATCTTTGGCTTAGACGTTGCCCAGGCCGGCTACCAGGGGTCCATCTTGCCTATTTTGGTCATCGCCTGGATTTTGGCGACGATTGAAAAGTTCCTACACAAGCACCTCAAGGGCACCGTGGACTTCATGCTCACGCCCCTGCTTACCCTGCTGGTGACCGGCTTTATTACCTTTATGGGACTGGGTCCAATCTTGCGTACCGCCGGTGAATGGTTGGGCATGGGGCTGGCCAACCTGTATGACCTTGCAGGTCCTGTGGCCGGCTTCCTTTTCGGTCTGGTTTATTCACCGATCGTCATTACCGGTCTACACCAATCCTTCCCGCCCATTGAGACGATGCTGTGGAATGAGGGCGGTTCCTTCATCTTCCCCATTGCCTCGATGGCCAATATCGCCCAGGGTGGTGTGGCCTTGGCCGTGTACTTCCTGGCGCGTTCCGAAAAGCTCAAGGGCTTGGCCGGTGCCTCCGGTATCTCGGCGCTGTTTGGTATTACTGAGCCCGCGATCTTCGGTGTTAACCTGCGCCTGCGTTGGCCGTTTTATATCGGTATGGCGGCATCAGCCATCGCCTCTACGTTCATCGCCATTTTTGGCGTGCTTGCGGATGCCCTCGGTGCCGCCGGCTTCATTGGCTTCGTCTCCGTTCCCCGCTTTGTCCCGACCTTCTTGTTGTGTGGTGTCATCGCCTTCGCCGTAGCCTTCATCGGGGCTTACCTATACGGGCGCGTGCTCATCCATCGCAATGGCACCATTGACCCTGATGAGATCAATCCGCCCGCCGCGCAGGCTTTGGCTGCCGAGGCCGCTGAAGAGTCTGCTGCCAGTACTTCCGCGGCCGAGGATGCCGCGACGATCTTTTCCCCGCTAGAGGGAAATGCCGTGCCCCTATCTAAAGTTGAGGACCCCATGTTCGCCGGGGGCAAGCTGGGTAAAGGCGTTGCGATCGAACCGACCGTCGGCAAGCTCGTCGCGCCTGCCGATGGCACCATCACCGTGACCTTCCCCTCCCACCACGCCTACGCCCTGCGCGTGGAAGACCCAGAGGTGGGGCCGATCGACATCCTTATGCACATTGGCTTCGATACGGTAAACCTCAAGGGCGAACACTTCACCTCACACGTCAATAAGGGCGATACCGTCAAGCAAGGCGAGGTCCTGGCTGAATTCGATATCGAGGCCATTAAGGAAGCGGGACTGCCGGTAACGACGCCAATCGTTGTGTCCAACGCCAAGAAGACCGGCCCCGTTATTCCCACCGAGGCTTTCCGCGAGGGCGAGCTCATCGGTTCTGGAACTGACCTATTTACCGTTGACCCAAAGGCTGGGCAGGAGACTGCGGAGACTTCTGCGAGGGAAGCTACGTCTTAAGGGCTGGGGTTTCTGATACAAGAAAGGCTGGGGATAAACCCCAGCCTTTTTACTTGTTGGTATTCATTAGGCGCCGTTGCGCGCCCGACGGGCGAGCGCATTGCCCAAGCCTTGGATTGCTTGTACCACCACGATGAGGATAATCACGGTGAAGATAATGGCTACGGTGTCGAATTGCTGATAACCATAGGAGACCGCCAAGTCACCGACGCCTCCACCACCGATGGTGCCCGCCATCGCGGCGGCAGAAATCAAGGTGATGGTGGATGTAGTCAGTGCCAAGATTATCGAAGCCCTAGCCTCCGGCAGCAAGAAATAGCGGATGGTTTGCCATAGGGAAGCGCCCATGGATTCCGCTGCTTCTAGGATGCCTTCACCAACTTCCAGCACCGATTGCTCGATGAGGCGAGCCATAAACGGCGCTATGAAGGCGCTATGAAGATGGTAAGCGGCACCAGCGCACCGTATTGACTAGGAAGTCTGTGATCCTGAACAGCACACGGTTGGGGTACATGCCTTGCGGGTGAGCAAGGGCCAGGATGATTCCCAGGGTAACTCCGCCTATTGTCCCCAGGAAGAGGGAAATGCCCACCATATAAAGGGTTTGCCAGCCGGCCTCTAGATACTGATCGATAGAAACCTTGGTATCGAAAATTTCGGTTAAGTCCATTAGTTCACTACTTCTGCATTGAGCTGACCCTGCCGCTGGAAGATGCCGTGGAAGCACGGTCTTTACCAACTGCTGAGTCAGGGGTTGCTGAGGGGCAGAGGAAAGGCTGGATTCAAAGAGTACGAGGTTTACCACGGGCTACAGATGCACCCCGCTAAAGGACGCAACCGCTGTGAAGTGAAAACCCTGCTTTTTGTGTTTTGGAAGTAGCTAGTTCATGTGGTTCAATATGTTAGTTGCGAGAGCTGGTCGGTCCGCAGTGGTGCGTTTCCGAATCGCCGGTCCGAGACCCATCGACGCCGTACGGTGTTCGTTGTAAAAGTTCGCGCACAGCAAGTTTGTAGACCGCGTGTGGCAAGGACGGAAATCTTGTCGCACATCAATCCAGGTCAGGAGACCCATAGTGATTCAGCAGGAATCGCGTCTGCGCGTCGCCGACAACTCTGGTGCACGTGAACTTTTGTGCATCCGCGTTCTCGGTGGCTCAGTCCGACGCTTCGCTGGCATCGGCGACGTAATTGTCGCCACCGTCAAGGACGCTGTTCCAGGCGGCAGCGTAAAAGAAGGCGATGTAGTTAAGGCAGTTATCGTCCGCGCGAAGAAGGAAACCCGTCGTCCGGACGGCTCCTACATCCGCTTTGATGAGAATGCTGCAGTTATTCTGAAGGGCGATAGCGAACCTCGCGGTACCCGTATCTTCGGCCCGGTTGCTCGTGAACTCCGTGATAAGCGTTTCATGAAGATCGTTTCTCTAGCACCGGAGGTGATCTAATCTTATGAAGATCCATAAGGGAGATATGGTGATTGTCATTTCGGGCCCAGATAAGGGTGCGAAGGGCAAAGTCATCGAGGCGTACCCGAAGCGCGAAAAGGTCCTCGTTGAGGGCGTTAACCGCATCAAGAAGCACGTCGCAAACTCCGCTACTGAGCGTGGCGCCGAGTCCGGCGGAATTGTTACCCAAGAAGCCCCGATCCACGTGTCCAACGTAGCGATCGTTGACTCTGAGGGTAACCCGACCCGCGTGGGCTACCGTTTCGACGAGAACGGCAAAAAAGTCCGCATCGCGCGTAGCAACGGGAAGGACATCTAAAAATGAGCGAGAACTACACCCCGCGTCTGAAGACTCGCTACCGCGAGGAAATCCGCAAAAACCTGAATGAAGAGTTCAAGTATGACAACGTCATGCAGATCCCTGGCGTCACCAAGGTCGTAGTCAACATGGGTGTTGGCGAAGCCGCTCGTGACTCCAAGGTTATCAATGGTGCTCTCGAGGACCTGACCGCTATCACCGGTCAGAAGCCACAGCTGCGTCGTGCTAAGAAGTCCATCGCGAACTTCAAGCTGCGCGAAGGCATGCCCATCGGCGCACGCGTTACCCTACGTGGCGACCGTATGTGGGAGTTCCTGGACCGCCTGTTGACCATCGCGCTGCCACGTATTCGTGACTTCCGCGGTCTGTCTGACCAGCAGTTTGACGGCCACGGTAACTACACCTTCGGCCTGTCCGAGCAGTCTATGTTCTACGAAATCGACATTGACAAGATCGATCGTCCCCGTGGTATGGACATCACCGTCGTTACCAGCGCTACCAACGACGAGGAGGGCCGTAAGCTTCTGCGCGAGCTCGGCCTCCCGTTCAAGTAAATAGAGATAGAGCGCTAAAAGGTCCCAACTCCATGGAAGGAGTTGGGACCTTTTAATTTTGTTGTCATCTGTGGATTCTAGGGGTCATTGCAACGATGACGGTTACTTGGGTGTGATACTACCGGTTTGTGTCAGGGCGTTGGTCAGGACTTCGGCTGATGTGCGCCAGTTGAGTGCTTTGCATGGTTTGTGATTGGTGGCGATCATCTCTAGGTTCTCGGCGCTGTAGATGGACAGGTCACTGTTTTGGCAAGGTTTCTTCTGAGCCTGCCGTTGGTGTTTTCGTTGCTGCCGCGTTCCCACGGCGGTCCTGGGTGGCAGAAGTAGATGGGAATATCAGTGGCCATGGTAAAGGCTATACGGCCAGACACTTCACTTTCTTGGTCCGGTCGTGTCCTCCTTATTAAGCTTTAAAAACATAAGGAACGTCGAAGCTATCATTAGCCCAACGGCGAATGTGTAGTTTGAAGCATTCATTAATCCACCAAAAATGGATAGTACAAATCCGACGATAAAAGCCCCAGATTCCGATCTTGGGTAAGAATCTCTACGTATAAAGGCGTAGTGCAGGGCCATGTATATTACTGCCATAACAAGAGGGAAAAGCCTTAATTCTCCCCAGAAAAAACCCGCTACACAAGTGGATACAAGAATGCTGGCAGGAAGTAAAATAGATTTCGATATGCGACTAAACAAAGCTAATCGCACTTCTCACGGGGAGCTTTCTCCCATCCAATGTTCATGAATTGGCTTAGGTCATAACATTGATCGTCATGGGCCCATTTTCGCTTAGCAGTCAATTTATTCCACGCTGCGGTTGCAGCAACGCTACATGCGGTGCCGAACTTTACTGACTTTCCTAAGAGCCCGCAGACAGTACCTGCGAACCCAGAAGCACCAAGGCTCCAAAACTCCTCGCCCGTCATGTAAATACGGGGACCCCAGTCCCATTCGAACCTTACGAATGAAGCCGGTGAAGCTTTCACAGGATCGCCCAGTACGTCGTACTCGACAGAAATTCCTTCCGGGAAAACCTTTTTGTAGGTTTCCACCTTTCTTCCGTAGAGGACTACTTCAGATGTTTTTTGGAAATCATCACGCTTTAGTTGGGATCGCCGTTTATGAGGGTCGTGAGAATACTCATCTCCAAAGTTGAACAATTCAACATAGTTTTCGGACGTGACGGCGGAAGGTTCCTGAGCAGTGGCTGGAGCTATAGCTCCACTGGTGATCAAAAGTGCGGACAAGGCGATTGAGCTAAATTTACTTCGCATAATGTTTCTTCGTTAATTGGGGATGAATCAGGAAGCTTGGTAAAACCCAGGCTATCCCATTGAACTATGTCAATGCAGCGCTTCAGTTTAGCTTCCACCCCTATTCGGGGAGAGATTTAAAGGCTTGTGGTGTAAATAACCACTTTAAAACGCAAAATGAGCCCGGCCCGAGCTGGTACTCGACCCTTTTCAAGGCTCAGATCTGCGGTATAGGTTGATGCTTATTGGTTTTTAAGGTCGTGGATCAGTTCCAATTGAGAGGCCGTCGCAATGGGGTGGTGCAACGGCCTCTGGAGTCAAAGGGCTACTGACTGTTCTTGGAGCGCTTTTTCATCAGGGCTATGCCGGCGCCAATAAAGACTGCAGCGAGCACGAGTACCCAACCGACATTGGCACCCGTGGAAGCCAGCGAACCTTTGTGGGAGTTGGAGGAACCTCCGCCGGATCCGGAGCCAGGTCCAGAGCCCCCGTTCGTTGCGCCCTTAGCGGTAGTGGATTTGCTGGAGCCTTCTGACTTCCCAGCGCTATTGCCCTTGGCCGCCTTGGCGCCCGCATTTGATCCAGATGAGTTAGAGGCCTTGGACTTATCGGATCCCGGCTTAGTAGTGCCGGTGCTATTCGGGCCGTTATCCGGTTTGGTAGCACCTGGTTGCTTATTCTTCGAGGAGTCTGCGGGCTTGCCCTCTTCCTTATCGCCTTCTTCGGCAGCGCCTTTTCCGCCGGGCTGGGTGGTTGAATCACCCACGAGGAAGGTAACGGTGTGCCAGTCGGTGAGTTTGTCGCCGTTGTGGTTGACGGCACGCATGTCCATCTCATAGCGGCCTGGTTCTGTAAAAATCCAGTGCGCGTGGACATGGAAAGGCCCGTCCTCAACGCCCTTAATCGTATGGGTACCGTTGCTATCGGCCAAGGTTCGTTCCGGTGTATTCAGGGAGGCAGTGTGGCCGGCCCACCATTTTCCGTCCGTAGGTGCCGACTTGGGGCGAACCTCGATAGCAGCGTCACGGTAGTCTTGCCCGACCTTGATCGTGTCCCATCCCGGCCACACAGCATTGTGATCCTGTTGTAATGGCAGGTGGTAAATCGTCGAGCCAGTCTTTACCATTCCGGTAAAGGACAGGGTCTTAGCCAGAGAGTCAGCGACCGGCACGCGTTGCGTATCGTGAACGCGTAGCGCTACGTCTTCAGGCACGTTGTGGCGGTCGTCTTCGTTGACATAGAAGCCGAGCTTATTGTCCACAACCTTTGGCCCGAAGTCGATGTGGCCCTTGGTAATCTCGCGCTTCTGGGACGGTGTTGCGCTGGGAGCAGGTTCCGTTGTCTCTGGGTTTCGTTCTTTCGACGGCGCGGTGCTTTCCGTGCCGTTATCGGCGGAGCTTCCGGCATCGTTCTCGGTCGTGCCATCGGTACTGTCGTTGGATCCGCCTTCAGACGCATTGTCGTTTCCCTTAGTTGGTGGGGTAGCAGATGATGAATCCTCGCTAGCTACCTTGAAACGCAGAACGGCCTTTTTCGCGGTTTTGCCGTCTTTTTCGGCTACCGTGACACCAACTTCATACGTACCGGGCTTGTTGAATGCCCAGTTAAGGTGCATGTGGTCTGGGCCTTCGGTGGTATAGGAATGCGTACCATCGCTGCCGGCAAGGCGCTGGTCCAGGCCGGTTTGATCAGCCAGGTATGCCAACCATTCGCCGTCCTTCGGGGCTTTGACGGGGGTAAAGGTAAAGGTGTAATTCTTCTTGGTGTCCTGGTAGGCATCTTCGGTGCTTATCCCAGGCCACACCACGCCGGTGCGCTGTGTCTCTGGCAGGACGTAGGCAGCGCTGCCTTTCTTTCCAAAGTGGGGGATGTCTTTGTCCAAGGTGGTCTTGACCTGCTTGGGAACGCTGAAAAAGACATCGGATGGCTTACGCCAGATTGCACCAATGTGGTAGAGGTTCGTCTCGTCCTTGATGCCCAGGTGTAGCTCACCATCCTCGTGGATAGGGGCGATATCGACGTGACCCCGGTGCAGATTGAGCTCCTTGTTGGGGGCGTCCTTATCCTTCGGGCCCTGCGGTTTGGGCTTGGGGACACTGGGAACCGAAGGCTTTGGGGTCGTGGAAGGTGCCTCAGGGGAAGACTCTTCGGTTGGGGCGGAACCCTCTGACTCTTCTGCTTCTTCCGAGTCCTGCGGCTTCTCTGGTGCGTTGGAGTCTTCTGGCTTCTCCGATCCTTCTTGTTCCGGTGCATCCCCGGAAGCGGAAGCCTCCGGGAACGAGACGGTGGTCTCAGCTACCGGCTTATAAGCGTCTTTATGGGTATGGCTAAATAGCGTGGCGCCGCCGGCATTGGAGCGCGAATCAGGAACGATGCGTAGCATGAGCTGGTAGCCGGGCTGCTTACAGCCCTCGATGAGTTGCTTGCTCGTCCTTAGCCCCGGCCCAGAAGTAAAGCCGATTTCGCAATCTGCAACAGCGTTCTGCGGCAGGCTAGTCATCGGTTCGCCATTTACTTTGTAGAAGCCGCCGGTAACGCGCACCGTGGTACGGTCATCCTCGGGAGCTACGGTGATGTCGATATTACGGTCGTCCTCGCCGTACACTTTACTGGTGGAAACGGTGATATTTGGGCTCGTGATCTCAAGGGGATCGGTCTCAAACGGCTCTAACTCTTCCATCTCTGGGGTAGGAAGCTCGCCGCTTTTCGTTGTGTAAGCTTCCGCATCTTTACCGTCTTTTTCCCCGTCGGTGCTGGTCCAGAACTTTATGGGTTCGGATACCCAGCGTGGGCTTGGGGAATTATTGTCGGGAATGAAGATGGCTTGGAAGTTGGATTCTTCATCACCAATCATTTCATCCCACGAAGCCTTACCGCCTTCTACCTTGCGCTCGGCTAGATAGTGGCCGTTGATGGTGAATACGGCGCGGCCGGAGTCCTTGGCATTGCCGGTATCGAGGGAGAGCGTGGTGAGGATGCCTTCCTTCGCACCCTTGGTATCAGCCGTGGAGGGCGCCATCTTAAACATAGGGGTGTTGGACTCGGAATCTTCGCCTGCGGAGCCTTCAGACTTGGCGTCGTTAAAGGCAGCTTCAAGGTCGGTAATCGTGCGCTCGGCGGGGTTGGTGCCGCCTACCTGCCATACCAGGGTTTGTGGCTCGGAGTGGATGAAGGTGCCATCCTTCTTTCGAGCCGAAGCGCGGTAGGTTACTTCGTAGTGGCCAGGACGGGTAAACGTCGTGGCGTTATGCGTATGCGTGCCTGCATTAACCCAGGTGGTACGGAATCCTGGGTCGTGAGAGGACCAGAGGCGGTTGAGGGGATAGTTCTCGTCGCTGTAGGTAAACAATTCCATGCGGCCGGGGCCCTTGAAATCAACGATTTCCATGTTGAAGGATTTATCGCGGAATTGATCGGTGGGAAGATCTGCGGCGGCACCGAACCCAGCCCAGATGGGCATGGTGTTTTTGGGAAAGCCGACCGCGGGGCCGCCGTAGTACATGAGCTGGTTTTTCTCGGCATTGAGAAACTCGAAGCGCGGGTCATCAGGAACGCGCCAGGCATAGGCCCCCAAGCCTCCATCGACGCGGCCGTGGCTGACCCAGTTGATCGTGTCCTCGATGGGGACTAGGCCCGCACTATTGGACATGAGTTTGAAGTTTCCGTCCTTCCACACCGCGTGCGGGGAATCCACGTGCGTTTGGGTGCGGACAAGGGGGGCTTCCTTAGCGAGGGCGAAGGGAGCGTAGAATAACGCGAGCGCCAAGGCCACGACTATGGTGGCAAGGCGGGTTAATGAGTTGGGCAAGGGCATAAGGTTCTCCCAAGGTTAAGTGCAGTGAACTTTTATACAGCTGGGGCGAATATTACACTATTGCAAACAGTTATCGTTAACACTGTTGAAAAATAGTGAGCCTTTGCCCGAGAGCTGGGAAAGAAGATATAGAAATTTCCCACCTCCGGTTGCGGAAGCGGGGACGGTGTAAGGCTGAGGCAAAGGAGCGGATAAGCGAAAGGCGGGCGAGTGACCGCAGTGTTGCTGAGCAGTGAAGCTCTGTCGTCTGCGGTGCGGGTAGTTCCCTCGTGTCCCCATACGCTTGAGTCCCCGGCTAGGCCTTGTTTACCGGAGTCATAGAGATCGGTTGCGGTATAGATGAGCCAGTTCTGGGCAGAGTTTCCAGTGCGCACACATAGCTTGTCGCCGATGGTGACCTTGTGCCCGTTAGTTGACCCATCGTAGAGATTATTGGAACCGGCAGGTACGGCGGCGCCGGTGTGCCCAGCGATAACGACGATATCTTAGGCATTTGTTCCGGGCAGGGAGTAGGGGCGGTCTGCGGCAGTATAAGTGCAGGCCTTGTCCATGGTGTCGGGGTCTATAGCGCCATCGACTACCCGGCATGCGCCCGCGGCAAATTGCGCATGGACGTCAATGGCAAGGATAAACATTTCTACACCTGCAGACGGTTCGATTACGGGAGCATTTTCTGCAGAAACTTCGTTAGTATCTAGTCCTTGAGGCGAGCTGATGCTGCGTTCGGGCGTATTGAGGCTGCGATCGATCGTGCTGATGATGGGAATCGTTGCAACGACCCTCTGAACTCAAGTTCTTCTTTACGGCCGGGCTCTTCCATAGAACCAGTAGGGCACCCAGGTGACGTCGTCTGAAGAAAGGCCCCAGTCTTTCACCGCGAGGCCCCGAACCTTCTTCGCCAAGTCCCCTTCGCCGGAGACCCACACGTAGCCTGGTGCCGGCGCACCGGCATAATCTGCTTTCAGCGCGGCAACAACAGATTCCGCTTCCTGGTGCGGCTCGGTGCGAAGGGCGCTCAGACTGCGCACGCTCGTTTTCCACCTGGCCGCGAGCCCAGGTTCTATCTCGTCATCGCTAGTTACCACGGCCATAACGTCGGTACGGGCGAGCATCGCCGGGTCACGGCCTTCTTGGTAGGCAAGGATATGTCGCAGGGCCGGCAGTGCGGAGGCATCGGCGACCAATAGTTGTGGTGCTTCGGTTGGCTGCCACAGCTCGTTGCAGGTAAAGAACCCCGCTGTATCGCCGGGCTGCGCGTTCCGAATCCATCGCGAGCCGGGCCCGGAATCGCCGTGGGTCACCACGTCGACATCGACTGTGGCGTCCTCAGGGTGGAGCGCGCGAATGGTGTACCAGCGCAGATCGGGCCTAGTTTCTTCGCCTATAGCGGCAACGGCTGCCCGGATATTGACCCCGTCGACGGGGAAGGGTGAGAATTCTTGCCCGGCTTGCGGCATGACGAGGCCAAAGAATTCATCAGGGCCGGCGAGCTGATACGTCCGGAAGGCCTCGGCGTGAAACGTCAAACGGTGCAGGCGCGGGCGGATCTGTTTATTGGCAGTCAGGGTTACGGGAATCAGTTGGTGTTCAGGCATCGGCGACGATTGTAGGGAGGAGTTCATGCACCCAACATACTCCTGCAAAGCTAAGCCTTGCCTATGCACTGGGCCGGCGTCTAAGATGAGCAACGTTATTTTCCTCCTTGATTGAAAGGGCTAGCCTCATGAAGATTTTTGGGCGCCGTACCATGGGTGTTGTGGCACTGCTGTCCGTCGGAGCCGTCGCATTAGCCGGTTGCTCGCGCGGTGAGGGCGATGAGAGCACGCAGTCCACCGATGCAGCCAGCGAGGAGCGGGTGGCTAGCCTGGGCTTGGGTGATGCCGATACGCTGCTCGCCCTGGGTATTACTCCCGTGACGGTGGCGCCGTGGGGCGCTGAGGGCGATGGCGATCCTTCCGGCGTTGGCCCGTGGGCAAAGAAGCTTCTGGGCGATGCAAAGCCGGAGGTCATCTACAACACCGCAACGGGCTTTACCGCGGAGACCTTTGAGCAGATCACCGCTGCAGACCCCACCAAGATCATTGCGGTGAACCAGGCAGTGGATGCGCGCACGAAGGAATCCTTGGAAGAGATCGCGGCAACCACCGTCAAGCCGGATGGGTATGAAGACTGGCAGGTTCCCTGGGAAGACCAGGTAGAGGCCATCGCGGACGCCGTTGACAAGGAAGACGAAGGCGATAAGCTTATCGCTGATACCGAGAAGGCTTTCGAGGAATTCCGCCGCGAGCACACCGAATTGCAGGGCAAGTCCGCGGCCATCGTCATGCCTTATGACGGCAAGATTGGCCTGTACACCGATGAGGACGGGCGCGGACAGTTCATCGAGGATCTAGGCATGGAGATCCCGGATGAGCTGCAGGGCGATGGCAGCAGCTTCTTCGTTGACATTGCCCCGGAAAACTACGCGAAGCTCAACCAGGTTGATCACCTCTTCGTCTTGGACTACAACGGCTCCGCGGATGTCTTGAAGAAGGATAAGACCTTCCAGGGCCTGGATATTGTCAAGGATGGGCGTGTGCGCTACCTGGACACGGATACCGGCAACGCCATGAGCATGCCGAACCCAGTGACCATTCCGTGGGCAATGGATAAGTTTGAAGAGAAGCTGTAATTGTCAGCAACCACGAAGGGCGGACCGATTATCCAGACGGGTTCCACAACGGAAGGCCCCGCAGTCACACCAGTAATGACGCGGGGAAGGGGCGGCACGCCGTTTCTTGTTGCCCTCATCCTCGCCAGCCTCGTGCTGGCGGTGGCGTCCTTGGCGCTAGGTTCGCGTTCGATTCCGCCCGATGAGGTCATCGCCGCGCTGCGCGGAGCGGGGGAGCAGGATATTCGCGATATCGTGTGGAACCTGCGCATGCCGCGCACCTTCTTGGCCTATTTCGCCGGCGCGGCCCTTGCCGTCGCCGGTGTCTTGGCGCAATCGTGGACCAGGAACCCGCTAGCGGACCCCGGATTTATCGGTATTACCGCAGCTGCGTCGTGCTAAGAAGTCCATCGCGAACTTCAAGCTTCGTGAGCGCATGCCCATCGGCGCACGCGTTACCCTGCGCGGCGACCGTATGTGGGAGTTCCTGGACCGCCTGCTGACCATCGCGCTGCCACGTATTCGTGACTTCCGCGGTCTCTCTGATCAGCAGTTCGACGGCCATGTCAACTACACCTTCGGCCTGTCCGAGCAGTCTATGTTCTACGAGACCGACATTGACAAGATCGATCGTCCCCGTGGTATGGACATCACCGTCGTTACCACCGCTACCAACGACGAGGAGGGCCGCAAGCTCCTGCGCGAGCTCGGCTTCCCGTTCAAGTAAGCACTCGCTTACGGCCTTAAGCCCCAGCTTTCCGATGCCCCCTTTCGGGCACCGCAGGCTGGGGTTTTCGCATGCGTGGGGTACCATGTATGGGTCGATTTTGCTCCTCTTTCAAGGATTGTCTGCATGTCCCTCAATGAGTCCGTGGCCGCCGCGGTCACGAAGAAAACCGCTCTGCTTGACCAGTCGCCGTCGCGCTTTATCGTGCGCGCCATCCTGTGGCGTGTACCTGCTCATCGGCACGGCCTTTGCCTGCGCCGTGGCACAAGCGGTGGAAAAGAACTTCGAAGGCTTGGGCAGCGTCGCCTTCGCCTTCCTCTTCGGCCTCGGCCTGTTTGCCATCATCATCTTGGGCGCTGACCTTGCGACCGGCAACATGCTGTTCATGGTCTACGGAGCCGCCAATAAGCAGGTGACATGGGCAAAGGCATTCTGGCTCATTATCGTGACCACGGTGTTCAACCTCGTGGGTGCGGCGAACCTCGCCGCCGCGTTGGGGTCTCCGCGAAGTTCGGCAACCTGCCGGTCGATCACATCATCGTCACGCTCACCGACGCCAAGCTGGCGAAGGGGCCGGCGGGCATGCTCGTCGAGGGCATCCTGGCCAACTTCGTGGTCAACATGTCCATCGTGGGTGGCATCTTCGCCAAGGAGATCATCTCGAAGTTCATCGTCATCGTCCCGTTCATCGCGGCGTTCGTGGGCATGGGCCTCGAGCACGTCATCGCGAACTTCTGCCTAGTGTGCCTCACGTTCTTTGACGCGGGCGCGTTCCCGGAGCACTTCACGCTCGGCGCGGTGCTGACCAACTGGGTCATCGTTTGGGTGGGCAACGTCATTGGCGGCGGCTTCCTCATCGGCGGCGTGTACGCCTGGCTCAACAAGGGCCCGGAGGCATACCGCGACTAGGCTGCGGCGTAGTACGCGAGAAGGCCAACCCCGCACGAGCGGGGTTGGCCTTTACTTATCGCGCCGTCGATTCTGAAGAATGCAACGGGTTGTCCATGTCCCCGGCGTAGATGAGCGAGGACTCCTGGTCGCCCAGGTTTACCATCGATAGCGGGTTGCGCAACTGCAAGCGGTTGAGGCAGGAGTGCTTGAACTGCGACGCGAGCACCGGGAGTTTCTCTAGCGTGCCGGGGAAGCGGCGTTCGTAATCCAGCACGACTGCACGGCAGCTGAGCCAAAACTCGGTCTCAGTGAGCAATCCCTTCCGGTCGAAGAGCGCGGCGAGGTGGCGCAGCACGCCGTCGAGGACGTCGGTGTGGATAGATAGCGCGCGCTGGGCGCCGGTGAAGTCGCCGTGATCGACCTGCAGGCGCTCCAGTCCCGCAGGCACGTCCACGCGGGCGTCGACGACCGCGGCCTCTTCTCCTAGGTCCTTGAAGAACGCGCCGACGGGCGCGCCGTTGTCGAGCTCGAGGATCACGTTCTCGCTGTGCGGCATGAACACGATTCCGTACTGGGCGAGCGCGTGGAGGACTGGGACAAGGTACACGTCGAGCAGCCGGCGCAGCCATTCTTGCGGCGGCAGACCCGATTGTGCGATCCACTCGGCGGCGAGTGACTCGCCTGCCGGGTCGACGTAGAGGCAGCCCGCCAGAGTCACGGCCACGCTCGTGGCGGATAGCTGCGGCATGGGCGAGTCGCGCCACAGCGCGGAGAGCATTTTCTCACGCTCGCTTGTTGAGCCCGCGGGCAGCGGGTGGCGGTGGTAGGTGTCGCCGCGGTAGCCCACGGCGACGATTTCTTTGAGCAGACGCACGTTGCGGGCCCGGAATTCCGGATCGACATTGAGCTGTTGGGCTAACCAATCGTTGATGGCGGGCGTGGTTTCCATGTACGCCGGCGAGAGCCCGCGGACGAACCCCATGTTGCGAATGCCCACGGCCGTCTTGACATACGGCAGCGCCGGGCGCGAGTGGTTGAAGAACGTCCGCAGCGACTGCTGGGGACGGAATAGGTCGCTGCTGGTGCCGATGTACACCAGATCCCGGGAAATGAGCTGGTCAAAAAAGATCGTGGAGATGCAATTGTCCCACTGCCACGGGTGCAGCGGCAGCGGCACATAGTCATCCGGTGCGCAGCCCAATTCTGCGAGCGCCTGTTCATAGCGCGGACCGAGGTCCCCGAGCTGCTCGGCGAAGAACCCGGCTAGGTCCGCGACGTCTTCTGATGCCGCCACCACGCAGTGCTCCCGCTTGGCGGCGAGCCACACGATGTGTATGTCGGCTCCCGCCTCCGGCGCGTAGGCGCGCAGCTCGGTAAGGCTCATCCCGCCGCGCCCCGAATTCGCGAGGAACCCGGGGTGCCCCTCATACATTGCTGACTCAGCGGTCACGAGATAGTCCGCCTGGGCATTCGCACGCTCCTGGGCGCTGGCGGCGAGCTGCGGTGCGCGCAAGCTTTGCGCGGCGGGGCGCGTCGCGAGGGCGCGGGCACGGCCGACGAGGGTCGCCTGAATCTCCTCGATGTAGGTGTGCAGGAACCCCGGTTGTATGCCCAGCTGTTCTGCGGCCCCGGCGATGAGCTCGGCCAGGTGCAGCGGGGCGGCATCGGCAGCTTCGATGCTTTCGGGGACGACTTCGAGATGCGCCAGCCCGTACTGGTGGGCCGAAAAGCTCAGCTCCCGCGGCCCAAAGTGGACCGACCATCGTTCGGAGTCCGGGTGAAAGCTTGGCGTCAGCAGTCTTTCATGGCTAAATTCGCGGATGGCCTTGGCGATGAGCTGGCGCTCAGCGGTCTCGGCCGCGCACAGCGCATTCGCCACCGGCGACAGCGAGGCGCGCGCGGCAGCCGCTGAGGAATAGAAGTCTGAGGCGGTACAACGCTGCACCCGTGCCGTCTTCGTGTGCCCGCCTTGGAGCAGGCGGATCTCGTTAAGTCCCGGAACATCGAGGAAGCCGGCCTCGGCGTTCTTGCGGTGAATCGCGCCATTGGCTACGTCGGGCTCCACGAGGAGTTCGCGGAAACCCCGGCAATCGATGAGCCAGCGGATGACCGCGGCGAAAAGGCTACTGGTTAGCCCAGAAACGTGGGCACCGGCCGGCGGGGCGACGAGGAAGTGCAGTCCGCGTAGTGGCTCTTCCAGCGTCAACTCCCTGATACCAGCAGCCTCCGAGCTAGCAGCCTCGGCCAACACCGAGTCCAGCACCACGCGGCGCGGGTCGTAGTCCTCGACGATGCCCATCGGTCTGTGCGGGGCGGCAGGGTGCGGGTGCAGCTCGAGGATCCAGGCTTCTTCGTGCGGGGAGGCGCGGAGCCGGTCGTATTCGACGGCGACGTCGTTGACGCTGGCCTGTTGCATACCCCAGAATGCGCAGTGAGGATCGGTGAGCCACCCGTGGACAAGCTCGGTGTCGGCGGGGGTGAGCGGGCGAAGGCGCACCGTGCCGTGGGGAGTGAAGATGTCGTCACGTTCGGTATTGAGCATTACTGACCCCCGAAGGTCTGGAAGGCGACGGAACGCTCGATGGGATAGTACTCGCGGCCGGTGATGGCCTTGAGAATAATGGAGTTCCTCCACGGTCCCATCCCGAGGTCGGGCGCGATGAGCGAATGAAGGTGTTCCTCGGCGTTTTGGACGAAGAGCGACTGGGCGGCGTCGATGGCGAATCCGGGATCGATGGCCAGGCGCCCGGCCGTGTCGAACTGGACTTCTTCGCGTGCGGTCTCCAGGAAGCTGGGGAAGAGCGGGGCCTTGTAGCCGGTGGCGAGCACCAGCGCGTTTGTCGCGTGCGTGCGGGTTTCGCCGGTCTCGCCGTGGGTCAACGTCAGCTGGAACGGGGCGGACGCGTCTGTGTCGCACAGTGCCGCGCTCCAGCCGGCCAGGAGCGTCGAGGCGAATGGGCGCGGCAGGCCCTTCGTGATGGACAACCGGTAGTAGGTGTCGTAGATGTGATTGACGAGCTGGCCGGAGATTCCCTTGTAAAGATTGCGCTGCTCGCGGTTGAGCCGGTCGCGCGTCGCGGCGTCCAGGCCGCGGAAGAACTGCGCGTACTCGGGGCTAGTCATCTCGAGGGTGAGCTTGGTGTATTCCATGGGGAAGAAGCGCCCCGAGCGGGTGACCCAGTCCAGCCGCGTGCCCCGGTACGCGGCAGGTTCCATGAGATCGGCGTAAATCTCGGCCGCGGACTGCCCCGACCCGATGAGGGTGACGGACTCCTGGGCGAGCAACTCCTTCTTGTGCTCAAGATAGTCCGCCGAGTGCACGGCGAGCCCGGCTTCCGGCGCAGCCCGCAGCTCGCCGGGGATAAACGGCGTGGTGCCCACTCCGACCACGACGTTGCGGCTGAGCACCGTGCAGGTGCCCCGCGGCCCGTTGACGGTGACCTCCCACAGATCGTCGACGCGGCGCACCGACGTCACCGTGGAGTTCCACTCGAGCGTGCTCAGCTGCTGGGAGACCCAGGCGCAGTAATCGGAGTATTCCTCGCGCAGCGGGTTGAAATCCTCCTTGATGTAGAACTGGTGGATGCGCCCTTGCTGCTTGCAGTAGTTGAGGAAACTGTACGGGCTCGTGGGATCGGCGAGGGTGACCAGATCGGCCATGAACGGAACCTGGATCGTCGTCCCAGGAATCATCATCCCGGGGTGCCAGCAAAATTCCGCGCGCGAATCGAAGAACGCCGCGCGCAGCACGCCGCCGTCAACCAGCGGCTGGCTCAGCGCCGCCAAGCCCAGGTTGAACGGCCCGATCCCGATGCCCACCAGATCATAGGGCTTAATGCTAGATTCGGCATCAGCGACGGCGGCAGTGCGGGCGGTGGTGGAAGAAGACATGACAAACTCCTGTTTTAAGTTTCTGTGGGTCGTGGTCTAGCGCGCGGGTTGTACCGCGAGAACGCTGGGGCTCGGTTGAGCGTTGGCTTGGTCGACGGCGTTCATCTCGCGCTCGATGAGCCCGAGGATCGCGTCGATATCTGTGCCACGCAGCTGCGGATCGAGAATGGTGAACTTCCAGCACGGCGCGCCTTCGAAGGTGGTGGTCGCGATAATTACGTCGCCCCGCTCGAGCAAGCGCTGGCGGACGATCTGGACGAGGCTGGCGGGGGCATCGGCAGGCGTAAACAGCACCGTGGAAAGCTCCGGTGTGGCGCGCAGTGCAAAGCGTGGATGGGCGTCGACGCGCCGGGCGGCATCGCGGGCCGCGGCGCAGCAGGCGTCGAAGGCCTCCCCGAGGGCGTCGGCGCCGTGGGTGCGCAGCGTCATCCAGAGCTTGAGCGCGTCGAAGCGACGCGTGGTTTGGAGCGAGAAGTCCGCGAGATTGTGGTCGGTGGCGTCTTCGGGGTTGAGGTAGTCCGCGTGCCACGACACGAGGGCGCAGTCAGCGGGATCGCGCAAGAGAATCGCGCTGCAGGCCACCGGCTGGAAGTAGCCCTTGTGGAAGTCGACGGTGACGCTATCGGCTGCGTCGATGCCGCGCAGACGGTGTCGCTGCGTGGGCGAGAGCAGCAGGATACCCCCGTACGCGGCGTCGACATGCAAGTGCACCCCAGCGTGGAGGCAGACCTTGGCGATGGTCTCTAGCGGATCGATGGTGCCGCGGTCGGTTGCCCCAGCGGTGGCCACGACGGCCATCGGCGTGTAGCCGTCCGCCACGTCGGCCGCGATGCGCCGGGCGAGATCAGCCGGGTCGAGTCGGTGTGCGGCATCCGAGTCGATAGTGATGACGGCGGTATCCGCAAGCCCAAGGAGGTGGGCAGCGCGCAGCACGGAGTAGTGGGCGTGGCTGCTGGTGTAGAGGCGCAACTGGGAAAGTCCCTGCACGCCCTGGGCGCCCAGCGCCTTTTCGCGCGCAATATAGAGCGCCTGCAGGTTGGATTGCGTACCACCGGAGGTAAAGACCCCGCGGGTGCGGGAATGCGGGTCTTGCGGCCAGCGCAGCTTGCGCGCGAAGAACTCGAGGAGGTGGCCTTCGATTGCGGCGGCACTCGAGGCCTGATCCCAGCTTTCGACCGCGGTGTTAACTGTGGTGGCGAGCAGGTCCGCGCCCACGGCGGTGGCGGTGATCGGACAGTTGAGGTGGGCGATGTAGCGCGGGTGGTGGTACCACACGGCGTGGTCGAGCCAGAGTTCGCGAAGCTCAGCCAACGCGGCGTCAAATGTACCAATTGGGTGCTCGAGGTCAACGCGTGTGACGGCCGCTGCTGTCTCATGGGCGTTGCGACCGGAGCGTGGCGCGTCGCCCTCGGCGAGATACTGCGTGAGGGTGTGCTGGCTGTGGTGGATGATTGTGTTTAATGCAGTCGGATCGGCTCCTACGAAGGAATCGACGAACGGGGCCGGTCTCTCCTGACGAATTTTGTGCATGTTAGGAGACGCTAACATAAGTTAGGCTACGGTAAAAGTATCTAATGAAAAGTGGTGCTGCGCGCGGGCATGCTGCTGTTATCCGTGGTCACGGCGGGATGTGTTTGCTGCACCGGCTCGGGGAAGGGTGTGAAAGCGCTGGTCTGATGCGCAGTGCGCGGGGTCGACAGCCGAGGTCTCGGGCGTAGCAGGAGTGGCACAGGGGTGAGTGCAAAGAATGGGCGTGCGGTGCATTTTCTACGGGTTAGTTGCGGGCGCAGGGCGGGGCGAGGTCGGGGTGTAAAAACGCGTCTTTCGCTCCGGGCAAGGCTGAGGCGGGATAAATTAATTCTTGTAGACCTTTTGTGTGGCGGTGGCCATACAGCAAACCGTGTGGCCGCGAGCCAAGAGGCTTAGGCTAGAAAACATGAAGACAGCATTGCTTGTAGGTGGCGGCCTGATCGGTTTCTCGTTTGCCCAGCGCTTCGTCGACGCGGGGTGGCAGGTGCGCATGACGGACGTGCGCGCAGAACTCGCCGACGCGGCCACAGGCCCGTTCGAGTCCAACCGCTTGGGCGGCGGCCCCGAGGGCATCAAGTCGATTATCGAACATATCGCGGGAGCTTGGGACACCGAGCTTGTCGCCGGAGTGCCCGACATGTCGCATCTCGACGAGGTGTACGCGCAAGTCGATGCCGCCTACGGCAACGACGCCGAGACCTTCGAGTCCGGCACCCGCCGCCGCAATGCGCTGCTGCGCGGGTTCCTCGACGTGCGCGCTGCACACTAGCGCTTACTCGGCGCGGAGTTATTCGGGGCGCAGGATGCGCTGGGCGACCTCGACATCAGGGTTCGCCGTGCGCAGGGCGTCGAGGATGTCATCGGCCGCCAGGCACAAATCGTCGTCCGTGAGCGGATCCAGAGCCTCGAGGATATAGAGCACGCTGGTGATCTCCGGCGTGGGCTGGACTCGGTGCTCGGGCCGGAAGCGCCGCGCGGCACTACCCGCGGCATCGCGCACGGTAGCGGTTCCTACCTCGATGCGCACTGGGCCCTCGAAGCCATCGAGGGCAAACGTCGTGATCGGCAGCTCGAAACGGCGGGCGACGGCGTTGCCGAGGGCAACCACGGGGGCATCGGAAGGCTGGGCGCCCAGCTCAAAAAGCGCGGGATCGAGCCCGGCGTTCTGCCACGCCGTGCGCCACGCGGCGACATGGGGCTGGAACGCTGACGGGGCGGCGGGGGTGTCGGCAGCCGGGGAAGTGACGTTGCGTGCGGTGATGAGCAGCGCGCGGTAGTCGGGGCGCGGGGTGTCCAGCTCGACGTTGACGAGGAAATCGATAAGGCTCATTTCAGGTCTCCCGAGTAGAGGTTGAAGCGGTCGCCGCGTGCGAAGCCGACGAGCGCCATGCCGGTTTTGCGGGCAGTGTCCACGGCGAGCGAGGAGGCTGCCGATACCGCCACGAGCTGGCCGAAGCCCGCCATCGCAGCCTTCTGCACGAGCTCGAAGCTGGCGCGCGAGCTCATCACGAGGATGAGATCGCTGGCCGGAAGCAAGCCCTCCATGAGCAGGTGGCCGATGACCTTGTCCGCGGCGTTGTGGCGGCCGACGTCTTCGCGGATGACTACCGGTTCGCCCGCGAGGGTAAACGCGCCGGCAGCGTGGATTCCGCCGGTTTTGCGGAATTCCTTCTGGGCGGCCCGTAGCTTCTCTGGCAACTGGACTACCAGCTGTGGATCTACAGGGATCTGCGGGATGGGGTAGCGCGACTGCTTTGTCAGCGCCGCAATGGATGATGTACCGCATACGCCGCAGGCAGACGTCGTCGTAGTCAGGCGGAGATCGCTCAAACTCAGCGGCGTATTCTTCACCAGATCTAGGTCCAGTAGGTTATAGGTATTCATGCCTTGGGCGGTGGCACCTGAACAGTAGCGGGCTGTGGTGACATCGGAAAGCGCAGCGATATGCCCCTCGGAGTGGAGGAACCCGTGTGCCAGCTCGATATCGTGGCCTGGGGTGCGCATGGTGGTGGTGATGGTCTGTCCGCCCACGCGAATCTCAAGCGGTTCCTCGCCAGCAACGGTATCGGCGCGGGTATCAACCTGCGCGTGTTCACCCAGGCGGACCTTAGTGACAGCAAAGGTAGCATTCTTGCGTCTGGCCATTATTTCAACGCTTCCTCGTGTGGTTCGAGTTTTAATAGTTGCGCGGCTTCTTCACGCCACTGGTGGGCGGTGCGGATCGAACCATCGTTATCGGTACTCATCTAACTATTCCTCAATCATGTGGCGCTGTATTCGACAATAATGAATGTCGGGGTTCTATTTGGAAAACCGCAGGATATACCGTAGGATATTTCGGCGTGCCTGCGGTTCACCCGGTATGCACGCAAAGTTTATTGTATTTGCGTGTTGAACTGGCAAAACGCAGAGCCGAAAAAGAATTGAACATCAACTTTGTTGTAGGCCCCTCGCCGGCTACAGCGGACCGTTGTCTGAATCAAAGGGTGGCGAGCGCCTTGCGGTATTGACCGTGAGGAGCGTGAGTAGCCCGAAATCACACGGAAAACGCTTTGGTGAGCACGGGAACCGCAACGAGAAAGGTACACGGTCACTCATATGACTATGACTGATCCTATTGCCGACATGCTGTCGCGCGTGCGTAACGCAAGTAACGCACACCACGACGTCGTGTCGATGCCTACCTCCAAGTTGAAGGCAAACATTGCTGACATCTTGAAGCAGGAAGGCTACATCGCTGACTACACCGTTGAGGGCCACACTCTGTCCCTCGAGCTGAAGTACAACAACCGCGAGCGTTCCCTGTCTGGTCTGCGTCGCGTGTCTAAGCCGGGTCTGCGTGTGTATGCAAAGTCCACCGAACTGCCACAGGTCTTGGGCGGCCTGGGCGTGGCTATCATTTCCACGTCCCACGGTGTGCTGACTGACCGTCAGGCTGAGGAGAAGGGCGTAGGCGGAGAAGTTCTCGCCTACGTCTGGTAAAGGGAGGTTTGACACATGTCTCGAGTCGGTCTAGCACCGATCGCCGTACCAAACGGCGTCGAAATCAACATCAACGGCCAAGACGTTGAGGTCAAGGGTCCTAAGGGTACCCAGAGCGTAAACGTTCCGGATCCGATCACCATCAACGTGGAAGACGGCATCTTGACCGTTTCCCGCCCTGATGATCACCGCAAGCACCGTGCACTGCACGGCCTGTCCCGCTCGCTGCTCAACAGCGCCGTCATCGGCGTGACCGAGGGCTTCACCATCAAGATGGAAATCTTTGGTGTCGGCTACCGTGTGCAGCAAAAGGGCCAGGACCTGGAATTCAGCCTGGGCTATTCCCACCCGATCCTCATCAAGGCTCCGGAGGGAATCACCTTCGCAGTGGACGGCAACACCAAGCTGTCCATTACCGGTATTGACAAGCAACTAGTCGGACAGATCGCCGCTAATATCCGTCGCCTGCGTAAGGACGATCCTTATAAGGGCAAGGGTATTCGCTACGAAGGCGAGCAGATCCGTCGCAAGGTCGGAAAGACGGGTAAGTAAGCAATGGCAAACACTGAAAACACGAAGCGCACTCCAGTCGGCAAGGACATTTCTTCTCGTCGTCGCGAAGCACGCGCACGCCGCCACTTCCGTATCCGTAAGACCCTGCGTGGCACCCCTGAGTCCCCGCGCTTGGTCCTTCACCGCTCTTCGCGCCACATGCACGTCCAGGTCATCGATGACCTGGCAGGCCACACCCTGGCTTCCGCATCCTCCATGGAAGCGGACATCCGTGCACTCGAGGGCGATAAGAAGGCAAAGGCTGCCAAGGTGGGCGAACTGATTGCTGAGCGCGCCAAGGCCGCTGGCATTGAGCAGGTCGTCTTTGACCGCGCAGGCTACAAGTACCACGGCCGCGTCGCTGCGCTGGCAGACGCCGCACGTGAAGGTGGTCTGAAGTTCTAATGATCATCGTCAACGGAAACATCAACGGAAGGATCGCGTAATGTCGGACCGTGAACAGCGTGACGGCGGACGCTCCGCCGAGAACAACAAGAACAACCGCGGCGGCAACGGCCGTCGCAACGATCGTCGTAACCAGCAGGACAACGAGCGCGATAAGTACATCGAGCGCGTTGTGACCATCAACCGCGTCTCCAAGACCGTTAAGGGTGGCCGCAACATGTCCTTCACCGCTCTCGTCGTCGTTGGTGACGGCCAGGGCCAGGTAGGCGTTGGCTACGGCAAGGCTAAGGAAGTTCCGGCTGCAATCCAGAAGGGTGCAGAAGAGGCTCGCAAGAACTTCTTCCGCGTACCTATGGTTGCCGGCACCATCACCCACCCGGTAGAGGGTCGCGACGCAGCGGGCATCGTCATGATGAAGCCTGCCGCTCCTGGTACTGGTGTCATCGCCGGCGGTGCTGCTCGTCCGGTGCTCGAATGCGCTGGCGTGCAGGACATTCTGTCGAAGTCCCTGGGCTCCGACAATGCACTCAACGTCGTCCGCGCTACCGTGGACGGCCTCAAGCAGCTGGTCCGCCCCGAAGAGGTTGCCGCACGCCGTGGCAAGTCCATCGAAGAGGTCACCCCGGCCCGTATGCTGCGCAAGCGCGCAGGTCAGGAGGCATAAACAATGGCTCTGAAGATTACACAGGTAAAGGGACTGGTGGGCACCAAGCCGAACCACCGCAAGAACATTGAGGCCCTGGGCCTCAAGCGCATCGGTCAGTCCGTTGTTAAGCAGGACACTCCGATCATTCGCGGCATGGTTCACAAGGTTCGCCACCTGGTCACCGTCGAAGAAGTGGCAGGGGAGTAAACCATGGCTGATATCATCAAGCTGCACGACCTGCGCCCAACCGCAGGAGCAAATAAGCCCAAGACCCGCGTCGGCCGCGGTGAGGCATCCAAGGGTAAGACCGCTGGTCGCGGTACCAAGGGTACCGGCGCTCGTAAGCAGGTTCCCGCTGCTTTCGAGGGTGGACAGATGCCCATCCACATGCGTCTGCCTAAGCTCAAGGGATTCAAGAACCCGAACCACGTTGAGTACCAGGTTGTTAACGTGGCTGACTTGGCTGAGAAGTTTGCCGAAGGCGGCGACATCACCGTCGCTGACATCGCTGCTGCTGGCCTCGTCCGCGCTAACCAGCCGGTCAAGGTTCTGGGCAGCGGCGACATCAACGTTAAGTTGAACGTCACCGCAGACAAGTTCTCCAAGTCCGCTGTAGAAAAGATTGAGGCTGCTGGCGGTTCCGCCAACACCAAGTAATCTGGACTAGAGAATAGCTACACCCCCTTTCCTCGCACCTAGCGTGCGGGGCGAGGGGGTGTAGTCGATCTCTGCCGCTGTCATCTCCGCCGGATAACGCGAGGACCGCGCAGGTAGCCCAGACCAATTAGTTGCCTGCGCGCGCCGTGGAATCAGCTCGAGATCGTATTCAAGATATAGAAGAAGGGTGGAACGCTCGTGAAAGCGTTCCACCCTTCAGTGATTGTGGGACCGTCTTAAGCCTCGTCCACGGTCTTTTCAAAGAGTCCGGGGAAGCGGTCGTCCGGGTCCGTTACCGCCTTGATGGCATCCGGGAGCTTTCCGCCATAGAGCTCTTCGAACCTCTCGCGGGAGTAGAAGGCCTCGGAATACAGCGACTTGTGGCCGCCCAAGTCATTGACCTTTTCTTCAATGACACGGTTGAATGCGCCATTGCCCGGGGCACTGGGATCGACGTGATCGCCATCCACGCCGGACCAGAAGCCAACGTTGACCCACGTCTTTCCGGGACGCAGCGGATAAAGCGGCCAGGGGTCCTTGGCCTCGGCGGCAATATCGCCGGTGCCCACGAGCTCGCCCACGACATCGCGCAGGCGGATGGGGCACAGCCACACAGGCTGGATATCGGAGGCTTGGAAGAACCAGTGGAGAAACTCCGGAAGGTTTTCCGGGGTGACCTCAATATCTTGCACGACGCGCTCAGCGCGCGGCTTGCCGTGCGGCTTTTTGATGAAGTTGTACTCCAACTCGTACTTGCGGTCCAAACGCACTAGCTTCCAATAGAAGGAGCTGCGGCGCAGCTCGCGCGGCCATACCTTGCGGACCTTGGGGTTTTGGGCGCCAAACGCGCGTGAGCACCAGAACCAGTCAGTATCCCAGCGCCAGATATAGTCGCGGATGGCAAGACGGTCGCGCCGCATGCCTTGGGCGTGCTGCAGGCTGCGGTAGTAGATCTTATCCCGCGTGTAATCGGAGGTAGGGCCCTCCTCATCGGTAAAGCGGGCAAAGACGAGGTAAGCCTCGTCCTCAGAAAAGACCACGCCGTCTAGCCCATCGACGGTCTCACCCTCGTGGGTGTGGTGAACGGAGACATCGGCAAGCACGCGGCTCGCCTCTTCTACCGAGTGGAAGCGCTGCTCGCGCAGCTCCACGTAGGGAGGCACGGGCTCGAGCTCAATCTTGAGGCGTACCGCGTAGCCCAAAGAACCATAGGAATTGGGAAAGAGGCGGAAGAGATCGACGTTCTCCTCGCGCGAGCAGGTAAGGATCTCGCCGGTGCCGGTGAGGATATCCATCTCGATGACGGACTCGTGCGGTAGACCGTTGCGGAAGCTGGTGGACTCCACGCCCATGCCGGTCACAGCGCCACCTAGGGTGATGGTCTTCAGCTGCGGCACTACAAACGGCATGAGGCCGTGCGCCAGGGTGGCATCGACCAAATCCTCGTAGGTACACATACCCTGCACATCGGCGGTGCGGGCGAGGGGATCGATTTCGATGACCCCGCCCAATCCGGAGACATCGAGGCCTACCTGATTCTCGCTGCGGCCGCGGAAGAGGTTAGAGGTCTTCTTGGCCAGGCGCACGCGCTTGCCAGCGGGAACCTCGCGGAAGCTGCGTAGCAGGGTGTCTACGCCTGCGCGGTGGGCATGCCAGCCCACGGGCTCGATGCGCACGGCGTCGACTGGGCGTGGTTGCAGGGCAGAAACGCGCTCGCGCAATTGGTCCAAAAGGGTCATAGTGGGCTCCTTTTAAAAGCGGCTGTCTTCCCACCACCGGCGCTCAGGCACGCCGGCGCGGGAGCCGGCCTCACCGAGCTTGATGCCCAAGAAGTGGTAGAGGTTAATGATATTGCGTTCGAAGCCCCACTCCGAGCCGGCCATGTAGATGCCGTAGAGGCGAGCGGTGGGCAGGCCGACCAGATCGCAGGCCTCCTCCCAGTTTTCCTTCAAGTTCTCGCACCATTCGTGCAGGGTGCGCATGTAATCAAAGCGCAGGGACTCGGTGTGGAAGACCTCGAAGCCATTGTCCTGCATGGCCTTGGTGACGTTGCCAGAGCCGGTGAGCTCGCCATCGGGGAAGATGTAGCGGTCAATGAACCCGCCCTTGGGCGTCTTGTGGTTATCCGGGTAGGTGATGTTGTGGTTCAACATCAGCCCGCCGACCTTGAGCTTGCTGTACATGAACTTGAAGAAGTCATCGTAGTTCTGCACGCCGATGTGCTCGATGATGCCGATGGCGGAGATGGCATCGAAGCCTTCTTCTTTGACATCGCGGTAGTCCATGAAGCGGATCTCGGCCAGATCCTGCATGCCTTCTTCTTCGATCTTCTTTTGGCCCCATTCGGCCTGCTCTTGCGACAAGGTCACGCCGATGGATTTCACGCCGCGGCGTGCAGCGTAGCGCACCATGCCGCCCCAGCCACAGCCCACATCCAGGTGGGTGTCACCTTCCTTTAGGCGCAGCTTGTCAAAGATGAGCCGGTACTTGTTTTCCTGCGCTTCCTCCAAAGTGGCATCCGGGGTGGGGAAGTAGGCGCAGGTATAAGTCATGGAATCGCCCAAGAAGAGCTCGTAGAAGTCATTGCCCACGTCGTAGTGATCAGAAATGACGTCGGCATCGCGCTCCTTGGAGTGCTTAGACAGGCCATCGTGGAGCTTACGGCGCAGCCAAGAGGCGCGCTCTACCTCAGGCACCGGCTGGATGTGGAAGGCGCCCATGGAAGCCAGCGAACGAATCACGCGCGCCATATCCTTAGCACTGGGCTTTTCGAACTTGTCATACATGGCGTGCAGGGCATTGAAGACGCCGTACGGGTGGGCAGGGTGCTCACCTTCTACAGAGATGCCATCAGTGACATAAGCGCGGGCGAATCCGACATCGCCTGGGTGGGTGGCGATATAAGCAAGTCCGCCAAGGCTATTGATGGTGACCTTGTACTCGGCATCGGCAGGGCCGGTGGCCGAGCCATCAAAAGCCTCCCAGCGGAAGGGGTTGGGACTAGGGATGAAGACGTCGATGATCTCAGCAACGGTCATCGGCGTGAATTTTTTGCTCATTCAGACTTCTTTCGCAATGTTGGGTTCACACCAATAACGACCTTGGTGTTTAGGGATCGCAAGGCCGAAATATTACGGGTAGAAAATTGCGCGGGGCAATAATTAACATGGTAAACCCCTAGTGGTATAAGCGCGAAAGAAAAGGCAATCATTGTCACATAATGCGGGTTAGATGTGGCGCGCAGATATTTGGCTGGTAGGGTTATGGGGTCAAAAGTGTTCCACCGTTCCTTTGGGACTCCTTGTCTTTACTTCTTAACGCCAAGTGAGAAAGACGCGGAGCCCTGAGGGGGCCAACGAGTGTCCACCTCCGTGTGTTGCTGCAATAAGAATCCTGAAGATTCGCGCGTGGCAGTGACAGCGGTAGGCCAGGAGGATTTTGTAGTGTCCGCCATTTTGCAGGCTTTTAAGGATGCCGACCTACGCAAGAAGATCGTCTTCACCATCGTGATGATCATTGCGTACCGCATCGGTGCACAGATCCCGTCGCCGGGTGTAGATTACGCGTCAATTGCAGGACGCCTGCGTCAGCTGACAGAAGAATCCGGAGACCTGTACTCCGTGATTAACCTGTTTTCTGGTGGCGCCTTATTGCAGCTGTCGATCTTCGCCATCGGCATCATGCCCTACATTACGGCTTCCATCATCGTGCAGCTGCTGACCGTGGTCATCCCGCGCTTTGAGCAGCTAAAGAAGGAAGGCCAGTCTGGGCAAGCGAAAATGACCCAGTACACCCGCTACCTCACGCTCGCCTTGGCGCTGCTGCAATCCTCCGGCATCGTCGCATTGGCGGATCGCGAGCAGCTGCTGGGCCAGGGCGTGCCGGTCTTGGCGGAAGACCGCAACTTCTTCACCCTGATCCTGCTTGTGGTGACGATGACCTCCGGTGCCGTCCTCGTGATGTGGATGGGTGAATTGATTACGGAAAAGGGCATTGGCAACGGCATGTCCCTGCTCATTTTCGCCGGTATTGCGACACGCCTGCCTACCGATGGCATGAACATCCTGCAAAACAACGGCGGCATGGTCTTTGCCATGGTGCTGGCCGGTCTCATTGTTCTGGTCGTCGGCATTACCTTCATCGAGCAGGGCCAGCGCCGCATTCCGGTGCAATACGCCAAGCGCATGGTGGGACGACGCCAGTACGGTGGTTCTTCCACCTACCTGCCGCTCAAGGTCAACCAGGCCGGCGTTATCCCGGTCATCTTCGCCTCCTCGCTTATTTACATGCCGGTGCTGATTACGCAGATCGTTAACTCCAGCTCCGTGCACACTCCGGATAACTGGTGGCAGCGCAACGTTATTGCGCACCTGCAGGCACCGTCGTCCTGGCAGTACATCGTCTTGTACTTCCTGCTGACCATCTTCTTCGCGTACTTCTACGTCTCGGTGCAGTACGACCCCGCCGAGCAAGCCGATAACATGAAGAAGTACGGTGGCTTCATCCCAGGCATCCGCCCGGGTCGCCCCACCGCGGAGTACCTCGGCTTTGTCATGAACCGCCTGCTGAGCGTCGGTGCCCTGTACTTGGCGTTGATCGCCATCCTGCCGAATATCCTGCTGGACCTTGGCGTTGGTCACTCTTCTGCCAACGGCACCTCCGCCTTTGGCGGTACGGCCATCTTGATTATGGTCTCCGTGGCCTTGACCACGGTCAAGCAAATTGAATCCCAACTTCTCCAATCCAACTACGAAGGACTACTAAAATAATGCGTCTTGTACTTCTCGGCCCTCCCGGTGCTGGCAAAGGCACCCAAGCAGCAATCCTGAGCGAAAAGCTCGGCGTCCCGCACATCTCCACCGGTGACCTCTTCCGCGCCAATATTGGCGAGGGCACCCCGCTGGGCGTTGAGGCGAAGTCCTATATCGATGCCGGAAAGCTCGTGCCTACCGATGTCACCGCGCGCATGGTAGAAGAGCGCCTCAGCCAAGACGACGCCAAGAATGGCTTCCTCTTGGACGGTTTCCCGCGCACCACCGAGCAGGCAGACATCCTGGAAGAGCTGTTGTCCAAGAAGGGCGAAAAGCTCGACGGCGTATTGAACTTCGAGGTTTCTGAGGACGTCGTTGTCGAGCGCATGATGGCCCGCGGCCGCGCCGACGATAATGAAGAAACCATCCGCACCCGCCTGGGCGTCTACCGCGAGGAGACCTTCCCGCTCATCGAGCACTACGGCGATGCCATCATCCCCATCAAGGCAGAAGGCTCCGTGGAAGAGATCAACGCCCGCGCCATGGAAGCGCTGGGCAAGTAATGGCTTTTCGGCGCCGCACCAAGCGTATTCCCGCCCGCACCGCAGGCGAGCTGGATGCCATGCAGGCGGCTGGCGAGATCGTCGGCAAGGCGCTGCAAGCAGTTCGCGCCGCCGCGGCGCCGGGAGTGAGCACGCTGGAGCTCGATGCGGTGGCGGAACAGACCATCCGCGAAGCCGGTGCCACCCCTACCTTTAAGGGCTACGAGGGCTTTCCGGGCTCCATTTGTTCCTCCGTTAATGATGTCATCGTGCACGGCATCCCCGATGCTAAAACAGTGCTTGCCGATGGCGACCTCCTCTCCATCGACTGCGGTGCCACGCTCGATGGGTGGGTAGGAGATAGCGCGTGGTCCTTTCCCATCGGTGAACCGGACCCGGACGTTGCGGCGTTGAACGCGGCGACCGAGTGGGTGCTCATGGAAGGACTGCAAGCGATGGTCCCGGGCAACCGCCTCACGGATGTTTCCCACGCCTTGGAGCAGGCAACCTACCGCGCCGAAGAAAAGTTTGGCGTGTCCCTCTATATCGTGGACGGTTATGGCGGCCATGGAATTGGCCGGACCATGCACGAAGAACCCTATTTGGAAAATGAGGGAAAGCCTGGCCGCGGGCCCCTCATTCAGGAAGGCTCTGTGCTAGCCATCGAACCCATGCTCACCTTGGGCACCGTCGATAGTGCGGTGCTGGAAGATGATTGGACGGTGGTCACGCTGGATGGCTCGACTGCCGCCCATTGGGAGCATACGGTAGCCGCGACGGCGGACGGCCCCCGCATTCTCACTAGGCGCTCCTGATAAACATTCCTAGAAATCGCCTCTTAAACTAGGCGATAATCCCCTGAAAGGTTTATACTCACCACTATGTCTAAATTCAGCCTCCGCAAGTTAAGTGCCACCGTTGCTGCACCAGCAGTGGCTGGTGTCATGGCATTGAGCACCATTGTCGGCGCCCCGGCAGCTTCTGCTCAGCAACTCCCTAATCTTGATCAGCTCACCGCGCATGCCCAGCAGCAGGTTGATAACTTCCAGGGCCAGACCCGTGACCAGGCATGGCAGACCCGCACTGACATCCTGGACCAGGCTGAGAAGTACGCCCCAGAATTGGCGCCGAATGTGCAGTCCGCAGTGGACAGCGCACTGGAGTTCCTTTTCCCGGGCCTCGTAGCGCAGAAGAACGAGGAAGCACGCCAAGCTCGCGAGGATGCTGAGCGTGCACACGCACAGCAGATTGCGGAAGAAAAGGCGAAGGCTGAAGAAGCGGCACGCCGTGCGGAGGAGCAGCGCCGCGCCAACGAATTCGACCGCGGCTCCTGCCCAGCAGACGCCAAGATCTGCGTCGACCTTGATGGACGCCGCACCTGGCTGCAGGAAGGCGGCGATGTTTCCTACATTTCCCCATCCATGTCCGCTGGCATGGTGGGCGAGGAAACCCCGCGCGGTACCTTCCACGTCAACCGCAAGGTGAAGGACGAAATCTCCCGCGAGTTCAACAACGCGCCGATGCCTTACTCCATCTACTTCACCAACAACGGCCACGCTTTCCACTTGGACAACACCAATGTTGACTCCAACGGTTGCGTCCACCTGCCGTACGATGCAGCGGTTCGCTACTGGAACGACGTCCAGATTGGTGACAAGGTTTACATCTACTAATTCGGTATAGTTCACCGCGTGAGTGCACCCCGCCCTCGTGCTTAGTTCCGAAAGCTGGAACCGAGTACGAGGGTATTTTTAGTATTCTGCTGCAGGTTGGGAAATTAGGAAAGTGCGTGCGGTTTGGAAATCGTGTCGCTGCAGCGTATGCTGGTTTGACGGTGTATGGCGCCAGTAGGTCTGGTTGGCTTGCACCACCGCAGTAGACAACAAACATGCAGGTGACAGGTACTTGTCTGTCACCAGAAAAGTAGAGGTTATGGCTAAGGAAGGCGCAATTGAGGTAGAGGGTCGCATCGTCGAGCCTTTGCCAAACGCAATGTTCCGTGTCGAGCTCGACAATGGGCACAAGGTTCTTGCACACATTTCCGGTAAGATGCGTCAGCACTACATCCGCATCCTCCCGGAGGATCGCGTCGTCGTAGAGCTGTCTCCTTATGACCTGACCCGCGGACGCATCGTCTACCGCTACAAGTAAACACAGTCAGCCTCCTCACCCAAGGGCGAAGCACGGCTTTGTCCTGTACACCTCAGGCTACGGTGGCCTGAGCCCGCACTGGTAAGCAACCCAAGGATTCCCGGCACGGTCCGGGCGAAGCGTTGCATGGAGCGGGACGGATGGGGAGAAAACCGCCGTAACAACCCGAAAGGACACGCCTTATGGCACGTCTAGCTGGTGTTGACCTCCCACGCAATAAGCGTATGGAGGTCGCTCTCACCTACATCTACGGCATCGGTCCAACCCGTGCCAAGGAATTGCTAGAAAAGACTGGCATTTCTCCTGACCTGCGCACCGACAACCTGGAAGATGAACAGGTTTCGGCACTGCGTGACGCAATTGAAGGTTCCTGGAAGGTAGAGGGTGACCTCCGCCGCCAGGTTCAGGCTGATATTCGTCGCAAGATTGAAATCGGAAGCTACAAGGGTCTGCGCCACCGTCGCGGTCTGCCGGTACGCGGTCAGCGTACGAAGACCAACGCGCGTACTCGTAAGGGCCCGAAGAAGACGATCGCAGGAAAGAAGAAGTAGTTCATGCCTCCAAAGACTCGTTCCGGCGCACGCCGTTCCGGCCGTCGCGTCGTCAAGAAGAATGTGGCTCTGGGCCACGCATACATCAAGTCCACCTTCAACAACACCATCGTCTCGATCACCGATCAGACCGGTGCTGTTATCTCCTGGGCATCCTCTGGCCACGTTGGCTTCAAGGGTTCCCGTAAGTCCACTCCGTTCGCTGCGCAGATGGCCGCTGAAAGCGCCGCACGCAAGGCAATGGACCACGGCATGAAGAAGGTTGACGTATTCGTTAAGGGTCCGGGCTCCGGCCGCGAGACCGCCATCCGTTCCCTGCAGGCTGCAGGCCTCGAGGTTTCCTCGATCACGGATGCAACTCCACAGCCGCACAACGGCTGCCGTCCGACCAAGCGTCGCAAGGTTTAAGGGAAGGAAAGAGGTAAGAAAATGGCTCGTTACACTGGCCCCGCTACCCGCGTATCCCGCCGTCTTCGCGTCGACTTGGTCGGCGGAGACATGGCATTCGAGCGCCGCCCGTACCCTCCGGGACAGGCTGGCCGCAACCGCATCAAGGAATCTGAGTACCTGCTGCAGCTCCAGGAGAAGCAGAAGGCAAAGTACACCTACGGTGTGCTGGAGCGTCAGTTCCGCCGCTACTACACCGAGGCTAACCGCCTCCCAGGCAAGACCGGTGACAACCTGGTCATCCTTCTGGAAACCCGCCTGGACAACGTAGTCTACCGCGCAGGTCTGGCACGCACCCGCCGCCAGGCTCGCCAGCTCGTTTCTCACGGTCACTTCACCGTGAACGGCAAGAACATCAACATCCCGTCCTACCGGGTTACGCAGTACGACATCATCGATGTCCGCCCGCGTTCCCAGAAGATGGAATGGTTCGAAGACGCTCAGGACGCTCTTATCGATGCCAACGTACCGGCATGGTTGCAGGTCGTTCCTGATACGCTGCGCATCCTCGTGCACCAGTTGCCCGAGCGCGCTCAGATCGACATTCCGCTGCAAGAGCAGCTCATCGTCGAGCTTTACTCGAAGTAAACTGTTATACCGCACGGCCCTTCAAGGCCACGCGGTCCATCAGGAATCTTCAACCTCAAGATTTTTACCCCCTCTACCGGCGTCAAATAGCGGTCGCCGAAAAGGAGAATTGCAATGCTCATTTCCCAGCGTCCTCAGCTCACCGAGGAATTCATCGACTCGTCTCGTTCGAAGTTCGTCATCGAACCGCTCGAGCCGGGCTTTGGCTACACCCTCGGTAACTCGCTGCGTCGCACCCTGCTGTCGTCCATCCCAGGCGCAGCGGTAACCTCCATCAAGATTGATGGTGTGCTCCACGAGTTCACCACCATCAACGGTGTGAAGGAAGACGTTTCCGAGATCATCTTGAACATCAAGAGCATGGTCCTGTCCTCCGACTCCGATGAGCCGGTGGTTATGTACCTGAGCAAGGAAGGCCCTGGTGATGTCACCGCGGGCGATATCCAGCCGCCGGCTGGCGTGGAGATCCACAACCCGGATCTGCACATCGCCTCGCTGAATGACACCGCTAAGCTGGACATTGAGCTCGTCGTCGAGCGCGGCCGTGGCTACGTCCCGGCTACCGCAACCTCTGGGGAAATCGGCCGTATTCCAATCGACCAGATTTACTCCCCAGTGCTGAAGGTCTCCTACAAGGTCGAAGCTACTCGTGTTGAGCAGCGCACCGACTTTGACAAGCTGACCATCGACGTCGAAACCAAGAACTCGATTTCCGCCCGCGACGCCCTGGCTTCTGCCGGCGGCACCTTGGTCGAACTCTTCGGCCTGGCACGCGAGCTGAACAACGCAGCCGAAGGCATCGAGATTGGTCCCTCCCCGCAGGAGACCGAGTACATCGCCGCCTACGGCATGCCTATCGAGGACTTGAACTTCTCCGTTCGCTCCTACAACTGCCTGAAGCGTCAGGAAATCCACACCGTCGGCGAGCTTGCAGAATGCACCGAGTCCGACCTGCTGGATATCCGCAACTTCGGTCAGAAGTCGATTAATGAGGTAAAGATCAAGCTGGCTAACTTGAGCCTTGCTCTGAAGGACACCCCTGAGGACTTCGACCCCACCCAGCTCGAGGGCTACGACGCAGAAACCGGCGACTTCAAGGACCCGGCTGCGGACGATTCCGAGTAAAGAATCACCCTGAACTGCGGCACTCGTTGCCGCGCGCTCAACTTTTACCGCACACGAGGAGTAAACAATGCCTACCCCGAAGAAGGGTGCCCGTCTCGGTGGCTCCGCCAAGCAGCAAGCTCACATGCTGAGCAACTTGGCAGCTAGCCTGATCGAGCACGGCGCCATCAAGACCACCGATGCCAAGGCGAAGGTTCTTCGCCCGTACGTCGAAAAGATCATCACCAAGGCTAAGTCCGGCACCATCGCTGACCGCCGCGCAGTGCTGAAGCTCATCCCGCGTAAGGATGTAGTTTCCCACCTGTTCGACGAGGTCGGACCGAAGTTTGAGAACCGTGAGGGCGGCTACACCCGCACGATCAAGCTGGACAACCGCACCGGTGACAACGCCCCGATGTCCCAGATCTCCCTCGTTCTTGAGGAGACCGTGACCTCCGAGGCTAACCGCGCTACCCGCGCTGCCGCTTCCAAGGCCGCTGAAGCTGAAGAAGCTCAGGCAGACGAGGCTGCGGAGACCGAAGCTCCGGCCGAGGACACCGCTGCTGAGAACACCTCTGCTGAGGAGTCCGAGGAGAAGTAATCTCCCTCGGCCACTGAATTCGCGCAGGCCCTAACGCCCTGCGTGGATTGCAGTCCCTACTCGCAGATGTAGCGCATAATCGCCGCCTTCCCATTCTCTTTACGAAGAGACAGGGGAGGCGGCTTTTGTCGTTTTGAACTTGGAGCCTCAGGTACTTGGTCCCACCCCCCTCGTCCCGCTCCCTCGTCCCGCTCCATCGCGCGGCTTCGCCATGCAGCGGACCACGCATCTTCCAATGCACGACGACACCTATGTACAACCTCCTACGCTCAACCTCCTATGCGCATCCTCCACTGCAATAACTGAGCAAATACGGCCTTCAGATATTGCATTTTCTGCTCAAAACGAACAGGGGAGGTGTAGCAGGAGAGGTTGCACATTTCGGGAACTCGCCGATGCCTCCGGTAGCATTAGGTCCACCATGACTGAAGCAGCAGCGATCGCAGATGAGGGACCAGCAGAAGGATTCGTTCGGCTCCGGTTAGATCTGGCCTATGACGGCACCGATTTTCACGGCTGGGCCAGGCAAAAGGGCGGACTGCGCACCGTCCAAGGCGTGCTCGAGGAGCAGCTAGCAATGATCGCTCGCACGGAGGTACCGCTGACGGTAGCTGGGCGTACGGATGCGGGCGTCCATGCTCGCGGGCAGGTGGCGCACGTGGATGTGCCGCAGGAGATGCTGGAGCAACGGTCCGTAGCAAATGATCCCGGGAAGTTGGTGCGCAGGCTTGCCAAGTTGTTGCCGGAAGACGTTCGGGTGCATGGCTGCGAGTTCGCGCCAGACAGTTTTGATGCCCGATTTTCCGCGCTGCGCAGGCATTATGTGTACCGGATAACCACTAGCCAGCGGGGTGCGTTGCCGACAAGGGCGCGCGATACGGCCGAATGGTTCAAACCGATAGATATCGATGCCATGCAGGACGCGGCCAACGTCTTGGTGGGCTTGCACGATTTTGCGGCCTTTTGCAAGGCCAAGCCAAATGCCACCACCATTCGCGAATTACAGGAATTTAGCTGGCGGGATGTATCGACGCAGGAGGAACCGCAGCTCTTTGAAGCCCGAGTGACCGCGGATGCCTTCTGCTGGTCGATGGTCCGGTCCTTAGTGGGTTGTTGCTTAAGTGTTGGGGAAGGCCGCAGGAACGTCGACTTCGCCGCGGCCTTGCTGCAGGAGACAAAGCGCTCCTCTCGCATCCCGGTGGCGCCGGCGAAGGGCCTGTCTTTAGTCCAGGTGGATTACCCGGAACCCAGCGAAATGTCCGCGCGGGCAGACGTGACGCGAGAAAAGCGCACCGTTCTGTGAGCACACGCTGCCAAGTGGCAGGGCCGTGGCGCCTGCGCTAGCCTGAGGTCTGGGTTTATTTAGACTTTTCGGGGAATTTTCGGGGGGAAATTCATGGCACGTCCATTGCCAACGACCAAGGCCCAAGTCTCGGGCCATAAATTTTTACGCCGCCGCGTGGAACACGGGCTCGTATTGGGCGATACCCGCATGATCCACGATCCGCTGGCCCGCCGCCGCAAGGCGATGATGTTCGGCGGAGTAGGCGTGGCCTTTTTGGCGGTCGGCTCTGGTCTTTTGGCCTGGTTGCAGCCGAGCCCGCAGCCAGGGGATGCGCCCATCGTGCGCTCGGAGCAGGGCCAGCTCTTCGTGGACGTCAACGATACGTATCACCCCGTCTACAATCTCTCTTCCGCGCGGATTATCGCCGGCGAGGCGGCCGAGGCACAGACCATTGGGGACGAGCATTTGCGCGAGGCCTCGTTAGGCACGCCGGTGGGGATTTCGGATGCGCCCGGGTATCTGGCTGCCCCGGGCGAGACACCGCAGCGCTCGTGGGCGGCGTGCCTTGCCGAGCACGATGAGCAGCCCGCGGATAATCTCACCAGCATCGATGGCCAACAAGTAGCCAAAGAAGAGGTCATCGTGGTGGCGGATCCGCCACAGGAGGGCTTTGGGGAGAAGCGCGCCGCGCTCGCAGAAACGGATGGTGTGCAGTGGCTGCTCACCGCGGACGGGCGCGTGCGCTTGCCCGATGCGCAGAGCACGGAGGGCCGGGTCATCCGCCGCGGGATTGGCATCGACGGGAGCACCCATTCCTGGCCCGTCCCCGCGGAGTTGCTCAATGCCTTTGCGGAGCAGCCGCCGCTTACGTTTCCCGATCCGCTGCCGGACATTATGGATACCGGGCAGGGTCAGTGGGCCCGGACGGACGACGGCGTCGCCGAGCTCTCCGCCACTCAGGCTGACATACTGGTTAGCTACGGTGCGACGCGCAAAGAAGCCTCACCACAAGAGGTAGGCGCGCTTGCCGATGCCCCCTTAAACTTCCGCCTGCCCGCCACCACCTTCGACTTCGTTGACCCAGATGAAGGCTGGATGTGTGCCGATAGCGACGGTGGGGCAGCGATGGTGACTGAGAACCCCGGAACGGTAGCGCTCGCCGGTGAAGGCGTAGCGGATCGTTTTGGTGGGCTATCGGCCGGAGGAGTTGGCGTGGATACCGGGCATGGCTATCACGTTGTCTCGCCGACGGGGCAGCGCCATGCGGTCGATAACAAAGAACTCTTGGAGGCCCTCGGCACTGGCATAGGAGCCGAGGTTCCGTGGGAAATCATCCGGCTTTTGCCAGAGGCCTCGCGCTTGGACCGAGACGAAGCACTACAGGTCAGCCGCTAGGCGGACTTGGGCCGGCGAAGCCCGCGGGCAACCGCCAGGCCGGTCAGCAGCAGGACTAACCCGCCGAGCACCCAACCGGCACGGCTCGCTGCGGAGGAGTGTTCCTCTTTGGTGGGTTGGATGGTGAGATCGCGCGCGGGTGCGGCGTACTCGCCATCGATATGGGTAAGGGCGGCGAGCGGATCGATGAAACCGTTGCCGGGTTCGCCGGCAGAGAGGAGCCGTTGGCGTATATCGGCAGCGCTGGCTTCTGGATAGCGCTCGGCTATTAAGGCGGCGGTGCCGCTGACTACCGGTGCTGCGAAGGAGGTGCCGTGGAACTGCGCCAGGGAATCCTCTTGGTTCTTTCCGTCTGCCCAGCCACCGGCGGGGTTCAGCGCTAACGGCACAAATCCGTGGGCGGATAGTTGTGGGCCATCGGCGGGCGTGAGCGAGTATTCTGCAAGTGCGTGGGCATCCTCTTGGGCGCTAATGGATAGTACGGTCGGTGAGTCCGCGGGAAAGACGTGGTCGCCTTCTTCGCAGGTACCGGAGGAAATATTGCCGGAGGCAGCGATGACTACGGCACCGGCATCTTCTGCGCGGTTAAGTGCCTCATCTAACCGGGAACTATCGATGCGTTGAGCGGTACTCTCTGGAACGCAGGATACGATGGAAATATTGATCACCCGGGCGTTGTCTTCCACGGCATGCTCGATGGCGCGGGCCAGCGTGTCGAGTGAACCGGTGGTGCTGTCTTCATCGGCGTCGCCGGCCGTGTCACCGTATTGGCGATAATGCGCGCTGGTTTGGCGGATGGCGCGGAGCTCGGCGCGCGGGGCGATGCCGATATCGTGGCCTGCGATGACGCCGGCTACGACGGTGCCGTGTAGGTCGCAATCCCGGTGCGGATCCGGTTCTTCCGGAGTGACCAGGTCCGCGCCTGTAGTAAGATTTGGCAGCTGATCGTGATGGGCAACCCCGGTATCGATGACGGCTACCGTTACACCTTGGCCCGTGGCAAAGGAGTGCAGTTGGGAGCGGTAGGCGCGCTGGTCCTCGGAAGGTTCTGGCGCTAGGGGAGATGGATGCGCGGTGGCGCATTCCCGGTCCGGTTCCCGCGCGCTTGCGATGGGAGCGGTCGGAGCTCCTGTGATGAAGCCTCCGGTTCCGGCGAGGACACATGCGGTAAGCGCGCAAGCAGTAATTCCAGAACTGCCGCTAAACCTAGGTAGTGCAAAAGAACGCCGTGAGTGAGTGTGGTGCATTATCCCAGCCCCCGAATGAGCTCGAAGATCCCGGCGAGGTGCGCGGCAAGCGGCAGGCAGGCGGCGATGGTCAGGGACTCAAGGCGTTCAAACCAGGCGATGGTCGTTGGTTCCACCTCGCTCATTTTGGCCGCCCACAGTGGGGCGCTGAGCATCGCGGCAAGCAGGAGAGTGGCGACCGCCGTCGGCGCCCAGGCGCCGGCAAGCCCATCGGCGGCAATCGCGTGCACGGCGCACAGACAGGCAGTGAGGCAGGCAACCATGGCAACGAGCATGAGCGCCCAGCTGGCAAGCACGCGACCGTGACGCGCGGCGTGCATGACCACCGTTCCGGCAACAGAGACGCAGAGCGTTTGGACGAAGCCGAGCCCGGTTAGACCGGTGCCGAAAAGCATGGCGATGCGAGAGCCGATGGTAGGAGCAGCGGACCCTGCGTCACCCACGGTGCCGTCTGTGGCTACGAGGGTGCCCGTGCCGGTGAAACTGAGCGCGATTAGCGCTGGAATGAGGCAAAGCGTGATTCCACAGCAGATGCCCTCGTAGGCGTACCCGGCGCGGGTGGCGCGATCGGCTACGTCGGGCTGGCGCTCATCCGAGACGGCGAGGTCTTGGCCCGCGGTGGGCAATTGCGGCACCTTGAGCCCCGCGGTGGCGATGGTCAGCGCGGGGGCGGTGGCAAGCAAAATGACTCCAGCGATAACGGTGCCCGCGGCCGCCGCGGTGCCGTGGCTCGTGCCGATGCCCGAATTGCCACTCAGTCCAGGAAGCAGGTAGCTCACGGCCGCTATGAGCACTAAGCCGGCGATGGTGAGCGCGCCAGAGGTTATCCGTACGGTGCTCAGCCGGGTGAGGTGGCAGGCTAATAAGGCCACGAGGAGGGTGGCGCTGGCGGTGAGGGCGGCATAGGGGGCATCGGCAAGCGCGGGCGAAATAAGCGCCCATCCGCTCGCCGCCCCTGCTGCCAGGGCGAGCATGACGAGGGATAGCGCGCGCGTCCACAGGGCGAGCACGAAGGCCGCGACGGCGAGCCCGGCGCAGGCCACCGCCGGGAGCGAGAGCACCCAGGCCACGGCGAAGGCAGCACCAAGCCCAGTCCACGCCCAGACGATCGGGATGGCGCAAGTGGTGTCGTCGTGGCTTTGGGCTGCAAGGGATTCGGCGGCATCGCGGATGACGGGCGCGGGCCGCTCCTCGCGCGGGGCGAGCACCAGGATGGAGCCTTCCGCAAGCGGCGTGGCGGCAAGCGGTGCGGTGAAGTCGATGGTGCGCCCAGATGCCGTGCTGGCGCGCCACGGCGAGGCGATCGCGGGTGCATCGACAAGGTCAGTAAGTTCTGCCATGAGCTCGCCCAGGCTGGAGCTTAACGGCAATGCCACGTCTGCTTCCTTGTGAAAGGAATCAGCGTGGATGCGGATGGTAAGGCGCAGGTGATGCGCCGTTGGAGCGGTCATAATTCCCCCGAATTGTCTCATGATTGTGGGCGTCCCCCTTGCCCAATGTCACATATTGTGGCTTACTGGTGGCGTCGTGTCCACCGCAGCGCGGGGAATCTTGGCAGGGGGCCAAGAGCGCTAAGCGTGTGGATCGGGGGAGGATTTTACCCATGCTTGGGATCGGGGAAACCCACATCGTGGAGCCATTGACCGTGCCGCTCAGGGACGCGCCACCGCCGCTTCCCACCGGCACCATCGAGTCAGAAGAAGTTCCAGAAGCGGTGCGCCCACAGCCGGTGCGCTTGGTGCGCTTGCTACTGCCCATCGTGATGATTGCCGCAATGTTGGGCATGGTGGCGCTGATGGTGCTGGGCGCGGGCGACTCGCGGCATATCAGCCCGGTATCCCTGATGTTTCCGCTCATGATGCTGGCCAGCATGGCCATGATGTTTGGGCCGCAAAATAGCGGGCAGGACCCGGATGAAACCCGGCGGACCTACTTGCGTCACATTAAGGCGCTGCGGGAAAAGGCCCTGGACAATGCCGGTGCGCAGCGCGCGCACGAGCTGTACCGGCACCCGGATCCGGCGGGGCTGGAACCGCTGGTGGGCTCGCGGCGCATGTGGGAGCGTGGGCCTGATGATCCGGATGCCTTGGAGGTGCGCGTGGGCACTGGGCCCACCACGTTGTGCACGCCCATCAACGTCCCGGATTCCGGTGCCACCGAGGACCTAGACCCGGTCTGTGCGGTGAGCATGCGCCAGGCCATCAAGGCGGTGGGCACCGTGCCGGATCTCCCGGTGGTGATCCAATTGCAGGCTTTTAGGTTTTTATCCTTTACCGGCGATAATGCTCGCGATACGGTGCGCGCCCTCGTCATGCAGTTAGCCCTGGCGCACGGCCCCGAGACCATCGGGATCGAGGCTATTGGCGGCGAGTGGGAGTGGCTAAAATGGCTGCCACACACTAGGGAGCCAGACAAGGCGCGGTTTCGCATCGTGCTTGTCGATGCCCTCTTGACCACCGGCACCGAAGACTTCTTCCACAGCGATTCTTATACCACCGTTATTGAAGTAGGCGGTGCGCCATCGTCTGCGTTGAGCCTGCGCGCAGAACAAGAGGGCTTGTGCCTCGTCGCGGCGGATACCCTGCAGGCGGTCACGGCAGCGGGCGTGGAAGAACTGGGCACACCCGATTATTTGGGCACTGCCGCGGCCACGATTATGGCCCGCCGGATGGCGGTCTTTCGCCGACCCGATAGCACCTCCGGGCGCCGGGGCAATGATTTGCTGGGGCTGCTCGGTTACAGCGGCGTGGATGAGTTGGCCGCCAGCGGCATGTGGCACGGGCGCGATGGTGCCTCGCGGCTCATGGTGCCCATTGGCATCGATTCCATCGGGCAGCCGGTAACCCTGGATCTCAAAGAATCCGCGCACGGCGGAATGGGGCCACACGGCCTGTGCATCGGGGCAACGGGCAGCGGTAAATCTGAGCTCCTGCGCACCCTGGTTACCGCGCTTGCCGCCACGCATAGCCCGGATGAACTCAACCTGGTGTTGGTGGATTTCAAGGGTGGTGCGACCTTCCTCGGCTGTGACCGCCTGCCGCATACCTCCGCGGTCATTACCAACCTTGAAGAGGAATCCACCCTGGTAGAGCGCATGTATGATGCCATTTCCGGGGAGATGAACCGCCGCCAAGAACTCCTGCGTACCGCCGGCAACTTTGCCAATGTGGGAGAGTACAACGCCTCTGCGGATGCCGTGCGGGACTACGGACCCTTACCGGCGCTGGTCATCGTCGTGGACGAATTTTCCGAGCTCTTGGGCCAACACCCCGACTTCGCCGAGCTTTTCGTTGCCGTTGGGCGCCTGGGGCGCAGCCTCCACGTGCACCTGCTTTTGGCCTCCCAAAGGCTCGAGGAAGGGCGATTGCGGGGGCTAGATTCCCACTTGTCCTACAGAATCGGCCTCAAAACCTTTTCCTCCGCCGAATCCCGCCAGGTCCTTGGCGTGACCGACGCGTATCATCTCCCCGGCCAACCCGGCGCCGGCTACCTGAAATCCGATGCCGAGGACCTCACCCGGTTTCAGGCCTCCTACGTATCAGGGCCGCTCGCGCGCCGGGCTGCACCTGGCGCGGGGATGCACGCGGCCACGGACCTGGAAGGTAATCCTTCCGGCCCGCCGCGCCGGGTGGAGCTTTTTACGGGATGGGCGAAGGACGATGCCGCTGTACAGAATTCTCCTGCGGTGGTAATGGATGAATCCACATCGGTTCTTACTGAGGTCGTTCGCGCCGCCGGCGAAGAGGCTGCCGCACGCGGCCAAGAGGCCCACCGCATCTGGCTACCTCCGCTGCCACCGGTCATTGAACTATCGTCCCTCGAGATGGAGGGCGCGGAGTCCACCGCAGCGGAAATGTCTGCGCCAATTGGGATCATCGATAGACCCTACTACCAGCGGCAAGACCAATTAGTCATCGATTTTCACCAACACGGCGGCCACCTTGCCTTGTGCGGGGGACCGCAATCCGGCAAGTCTGGCGCGCTGCGGACGATAGTCTCCTCCCTGGCGCTGCACCTGCGGCCGGAAGATATCCGCTTTTACGTCATCGACTTGGGCGGCGGGCAGCTAACCGCCCTAGACCGGCTACCGCACGTTGCCGGGGTAGCCGGGCGCGAGGAAGGCGAGAAGATCCGCCGCATCGTAGACGAGGTCGCCGGGTTTATTCGCCGGCCGGAATCGCGCGAGACCTTCTTGATTATCGACGGCTGGCACCACATCGGCCCGTCCAACGCGGAGTTTGAGGATATAGCTGAGTCCATCACGGATATCGTTGCGGACGGCGCCTCCGCCAATGTCCACGTCGTCATCGCGACCTCCCGGTGGACCACGATGCGCCCGGCGATTAGGGATCTCATAGTCCACCGCCTCGAGCTGCGCTTGGGTGAGGCGCTCGATTCCCTCATTGACCGCAAGCTGCAGCAAAAACTGCCCAGCGCGCCGGGCAGGGGACTGACACAGGCCGGCGAAAATATGCTGCTCGCCCACACCTCGAATCAAGACATTGCCCATATCTGCCGCGTGCATGCTAACGCCGTTCCCACACCGCGGTTGAAGATGCTGCCCGCGGTGCTGACCCCAGAGGCGCTCGCCGCCCATGGCGAAGCACCTACTAGTGGCATCCCCTGGGGCATCGGCGGGCGCGACCTTTCCACTTTGGCGTGGAATCCGGAGCGCGAACCGCACCTAGTTGCCATCGGTGCCCAGGGCTGCGGCAAGTCCAATTTCTTGGCACAGATAATGCGTGGGGTTAGTAGCCTTCCGCGGGAGGAGGCGCGACTGGTGGTCATCGATCAGCGCCGTGCTCACCTGGGCACGCTGGATCCGGACATGGTGGCGGCCTATGCCGCGACGCAATCAAGTGCGCAGGAGGAAATCGTCAATACCGTGCGCACGCTGGAACAACGCTTGCCGGGGCCGGATATCACCCCGGAGCAACTCGCCACCCGCGATTGGTGGGAGGGCCCGGATATTTATGTGGTGATTGATGATGCGGACTTGGTGAGCGATATCGCCCTCGCACCCTTAATCGATCTTCTGCCGCACGCGCGGGACATCGGCTTGCACATGGTAATCGCCCGAAAATCCGGCGGCATCGGACGGGCGCTGTTCGGCCAATTCTTTTCCGCGGTGCGCGACCTGCAACCTGCATTCCTGCTTTTCGATGCCGACCGCGACGAAGGCACCATCTTTGGGCTCAAGCCCAGCCACCAGCCGCCCGGCCGCGGGCAGTGGAGCATCCGCGGCGAAAACCTGGGAATTGCCCAGGTGGTCTATGGGGAAGGAAAAGAATAAATGTCTACAGATACGCCTACATCCGCGCCACCGGCAACAATTACGGTGACCGTCATGGATGCGGCCACTGTCTTTGAAGGCCCGGAAACCGTGTACCGCTACGATCTCGCTGGAACCGGCATCGTAGAAGGCAAAGCCTTAGGCCACGTCATGGACCAGATTGCGAAGATCGCTGGATCAGCTTGGCCGGACGTGGACGTATCCGTCATCGCGGATCCCTCGGGCACCGCTATCTCCCGGGAAGCGGTGACCATCCTGACCCGCCAGCTCGATGTAGCCGGCGCCCGCGTGCAGCAGCAAGATGCAACACCCGCACCGGAATCAACTCCAGCACGAAGTACTGAATCGGTTGCGGCCGCCCCAGAATCCGCGCCGACCGCCCAGATGGATGTCCCCATGGAACGCGCGGAAGCGGCTCCGGAGGCAGGGACTGAAGCCGGACCCGGAGCCGGAACTGGAACTGGCCCGCGAGCAGGCAAGGGGCAGGAAGCAGGCACGCGGTGGGGCGATAAGCTGCGCGGTTGGATAGGTGCCATCGATATGTTCCACGTCGCGATCGTCGTGGTGATTCTTGCCGTCGTTGGGGCCTCGTGGTGGGCTATGGGCGCGAATGCGTCTAATGATGAAGACGATGGCGAGACCGGTACTACTGCCGGAAGCACCACCGCTGCGAGTGCCGCCGATTCCGTGTCGGCGGAAGAATCTGGTGGCGGTGGCAGCGATGATGGCGACGGTGCGGCTGGCGACGCGGGCGGTGATGGCGAGCTCAACCCAGGCGAAAAACGCCTCGATATTGAAGGGCTCTCCGTTGTCCTTCCCACCGGATTTCAAGCCACCGTGGAGGAAGGACTGGTTACCGCCTCAGGAAAAGACCCTGATTTAAGGATCCTCTTAGCGTCGGACTCGCTTTTTAACGTTCCGGCCAAGGCGCTCTTTGATGAAATAAAAGCGCAGGTGGATAGGGATCCGGAACTGCGCGATGTATCCGAGGACGCAGGGCGTTTGCACTATATAGAAGACCCCGGCGATGGCTCCGTTGTGGAATGGACCATCTGGGAAGATACCGGGCACCACATGTCGGTGGGGTGCCATACCCGCCATAACGCCAATGCCGTGCAAAAAGCCGCGTGCCGGATGGCCACCGAGTCCCTGAGTAAGAAATAACCAGAAAAGTTTTAACTTACTGGGAACCATATGGCCCTGAGCTCAGTCCAATAACGGTGAGAAAGCACAGAAGCTTTTTCGGGGGAAATCACACTCAACATCTCTTCCCGCCCTAAGGAGGGGCGCACTGTTATGTCTCAGACTTTTAAGACACAAGCCGATGTCATGGTCTCCACTGCCGGCCGCGTGGATAACACCAATGACGAAGTCCAAGGCGAGCTCACCCGCCTACAGGGTGTAGTGGATTCTGTCCGCGGCAGCTGGGCCGGCCAGGCGCAGGTTTCATTCGATAACTTGATGCAGCGCTACAACACCTCCGCACAGCAGCTGCGCGAGGCATTGACCTCGATTTCTGAAAACATCCGCAGCAATGCCCGCAACTTTGACAACGTCGAAGCCGAAAACACTGAGGCCTTCTCCAAGGTTGGCGGCGGCCTAGCCCTGTAACCCAGCCACCTCCACCAGCAATTTCGAAAGGAACCATTTTCCACATGTCCGAGATCAAGTACCAATTCGGCGCCATCTCTTCTGCCGCAGCTGATATCAACGCCACCTCCGGCCGCATCAACAGCACCTTGGCCGACCTCAAATCCCGCCTTCAGCCCATGGTGAGCACCTGGGAAGGTGAATCCGCAGTGGCTTATAACCAGGCGCAGGCCAAGTGGGATAAGGCGGCACAGGAACTCAATACCGTGCTGGCAACCATCTCCAAGACCGTCTCTCAGGGCAATGACGCCATGAGCGATGTCAACCGTCGCGCCGCCGCTAGCTGGGGCTAACGCACTGTTGGCGGTATCTAACTAGCCTGCTTCTTCAAGCGCGGTAGGAGGGACGAGCGGTGCCTGTGCCCGTATCCATCCGGCAGGAGGCGAACGCAGCTGCCGTCCCCGCACCGCGCTAATCACGGAAGCTAACCGCAGAAACCAACCACAGAAACCGCCACCTAGAACCTCTTTTACCGGTACCTTTTCTTTCTGAGAAGGTGCCGGTTTCGGCGTTTTGGTCTTTTCTGCCAGCAGCAGCTAAAGTTGTAGCCCTATGTGTTCGCTCGTCGGCAAGCAGCTGGCGAAGCGCTTCCCGCAGGTCTCCACCGGCCGCTGTTGGGAAGCGAATGGATGCTTAGCGCTGGCCGGCAGTTCCGAGACAGACTTTCAAGGAGTCATTTTGTCTACTTTCCACCCAAAGAGCGGTGACATCACCCGCAAGTGGTACGTCATCGATGCTACTGACGTGGTGCTGGGCAAGCTTGCTTCCACCGTGGCAGACCTGCTGCGCGGCAAGCACAAGCCACAGTTCGCACCCAACGTTGACACCGGTGACCACGTCATCATCATCAACGCTGACAAGATTCACGTTTCTTCCACCAAGCGCGACCGCGAAATGCGCTACCGCCACTCCGGTTACCCGGGCGGTCTGAAGTCCATGACCCTGGGTCAGTCTTTGGACGCCAACCCGGTCCGCGTTATCGAAGAATCTGTTGCCGGTATGATGCCGCACAACAAGCTCTCCCGCGCTTCCATCAAGAAGCTGCACGTCTTCGTAGGCGATGAGCACCCGTACGCCGGTCAGAAGCCGGAAACCTTCGAGTTTAAGCAGGTGGCACAGTAATGGCTGAGCAGAACATCGACAACAATGTAGCCGAGGCTGCTGACATCGCTGCAGCAAGCGCCGCTACCGAAGAGTTCACCAACACCATCGGTGATTCGTTGGCTAGCGCCAACCCTGAGACCGAGGCAGAGGTTGAGGCCGCTGCTCCGGTTCACGAGGGCCCAATTCAGACCGTCGGTCGCCGTAAGCGCGCCGTCGCTCGCGTTCGCCTCGTTGTTGGCTCCGGCCAGATCGTGGTTAACGGCCGCGAGTTCGCGGAGTACTTCCCGAACAAGCTGCACCAGCAGGACATCCTCACCCCGCTGACCCTGCTGGACCGTGAGAACCAGTTTGACCTGAAGGTCACCGTTAACGGTGGTGGCCCGACCGGTCAGTCCGGCGCCCTGCGCCTGGCTATCGCTCGTGCACTCAACATCTACAACCCGGCTGATCGCTCCGCCTTGAAGAAGGCTGGTTTGCTCACCCGTGACGCTCGTGCAGTTGAGCGTAAGAAGGCTGGTCTGCACAAGGCACGTCGCGCACCGCAGTACTCCAAGCGTTAATCTCGCTTCCACTGCGCGCGCAAGCGCCGTGCACTGCCGCTGCTTCCCATTTTGGGAGGCGGCGGCTTTGTCGTTTTCTCGCTCTTGCCGATGCCCCCTTCGATTGGGTCGGCCAAACCCCACCTGGCCAACCTCTTGAAGATTAGCCTTGCGCGAGGCAAAAGCGCTCAGCCGAGGGCCACGATGAAGCCCGCGCGCCGCAGTGCACCACGGACTGTAGGAACAGAGAAAAGCCCGCCTCTCATCGCAGTGAGTGCTAATGCGCAGTGCGATGAGAGGCGGGCTAGGGGCTGAGGGCCTAAGGGGAGAGGACCGGTTAAACAGGGAGGTTATTCATCGTCTTCTGCGGCCTTGTCCTCGGTCTTCTTCTTTGCAAAGTTCTTGAGCTCGGCGCGGCGCTCTTCGCGGAGGGTTGCCTGCTCTGCGAGGTATTCATCCGATGCGTTGATGGTGTACCACTCGTGGAGGTACGGGTCATCGTTTTCAATTTCGGCCCCGGCACCGTGGGTTTCTGGAACGGCGGACGAGCTGAATACGAAGTCGCCATTGTGTTCTTGGAGGCCCAGGTGGGTGCCGCGCTCAATGGCGGCATGGGCGTATTTCCTGCGCAGGATAGCGGGATCGCGTGCCAGGTCTTTGCCCCAGGCCACCATGATGCCGATGAGGATGAAGGTAAACGGCAGTGAACTGGAGACCATGATGGACTGCAGGCCGCTGAGCGCATCCTTGCCGGCGATAAGCAGCAGGGACAGGGAAATGCCGCCCAGGGCAACGCCCCAAATTGCAGAAATCGCGGTCGAAGGTACCGGTCGGCCCGATTGGGACATAGAGCCCATGACGTTGGTAGCGGAGTCAGCGGCCGTATTGAAAAAGACGACCACAGCGAGGAGGACGATGACCGTGGTGATGCTAGAGAGCGGTAGCGATCTCATGAGGTCGAACATCACATTCTCGCCGGAACCTTCAATCTCGATTCCATCACCGTCCAGGTGAGTCTTGATAGCCGTGGCACCAAAGATGACGTACCAGAAAAGCGACAGGGTGGTAGGCACGAGCATGATGACGAAGACGAATTCGCGAATGGTGCGGCCGCGGGAAATCTTCGCGATGAACATGCCGACGAAGGGCGACCAGGAAATCCACCACGCCCAGTAGAGCATGGTCCATGCGGTGACGAATTCCTTCTCCGGTTCACCCTGGGAGGCGGATAGGGACATCATGTCTTCGAAGTGCTTGAAGAATTGCAGAAGGGAGGCGGGAAGCAGGTCCAGAATGTAGAGCGTCGGCCCGGTGATGAGAACGAAGACCGCGAGGCCGATGACCAAGCCCATGTTGATATTGGACAAGATGCGGATGTCGCGCTTGATGCCGGACATCGCGGAAAGAATGAAAAAGATGGTGAGGATCGTAATGATCACCACCATGATTCCGTTGCCCTCTAAAGGCTTGCCGGTAAGGATAGAGGTACCCGTACGGATCTGCAGCGCGCCGATACCCAGGGGGGTAGCCGTGCCGAAGAGGGTGACCAATACCGCGAAGATATCGACGATCTTTCCAAATACCCGGTTATTCGAATCCGTAATGAGCGGCTCAAAGAGCGAGGAAATAAGCGGGATACGGCCGCGTCGATAAGCGGCATAGGCAAGCGCACCGCCCACCAGCGCAAAGATCATCCACGGCAAGGTAGCATGGTGCAGGACCGCCTGGGCAAAGGCCGGAAGGATGGCCTCTTGGCTACCGGATTCGACGCCGGAAAGGTACGGCGGGGGAGTCAAGAATAGGGCAAGCGGCTCCATCGGGCCGTAGAAGACCAGGCCGATTCCCATACCGGCGGCAAAGAGCATGGCGATCCATGCGTTGCGGGAGAAATCGGGTTTGGAATCATCGGCGCCGAGTTTAATTTTTCCGGTTGGGGCGATGGCGATTGTCAGCAGGAATGCCGTGGTGGCAATCATGATGATCGTAAATAGCTATCCAAAGTTTTGGACGACCCATGCCCGCATGGTGCTTCCTGTGCTGGCCAGATTATCTGGGGCGATGATGGCCCACAGGATGATGGCGAAGGTTGATGCCAAGGCCACCGCAAAGACGGTTTTATTGGTCTTGAAATCTGCGCGGGTGTTTTCGACACTTACTCCGGGAATGAGGGCTGGATGAATAGCGCGTTCCCCAGAAGCGGCTTTCGCAATGGCTGAGCGAGCCTTCTGCGAGGTAGTTTCAGGTGACTTGTCACCTGAAGATCTAGGTTCGTTCATCGTTGATCCTCTCTAGGGCAAAAGAGTGAAGTATAACCTAGCTAACAATTTCATATAAATGCCAAAAAGTACGACTTTAGGCAAATTTTGCTTTTTATCACAAGGACATTTTTCGTGATGTTGGTTACCTAATTAGCCCGCTTGCCGATGCCCCAAACATGCAACGGGTGGGACTTACAGGGCATAATTGTTTTCATGACTCGACTATTTGGAACCGATGGAGTTCGCGGCCTCGCGAATAAAAAACTGACTCCCATTTTGGCCTTGACGCTGGGACAAGCGGCTGCGGAGGTCTTTACTGCGCAGCGCGAATCTTATGAGCGCCGCCCACTGGCAATCATCGGCCGTGACCCCCGCGTATCGGGCGAGATGCTCGATGCCGCCATCGCCGCCGGCTTGGCGTCGCGCGGCGTGGACGTTGTGCGCGTGGGGGTGCTTCCTACCCCAGCTATCGCCTTTTTGACGGATGATTACGGAGCGGATCTCGGCGTGATGATCTCTGCCTCCCATAACCCGATGCCGGATAACGGCATTAAGTTCTTCTCCGCTGGCGGTAAGAAGCTGCCGGATAGCGTCGAAGATGAGATTCAGGCCGCGATGGATAACCTCGTTGAGGAAGGCCCAACGGGCACGAAGTTGGGCCGGATTATCTCGGAGGCCCCCGATGGCCGTGAGCGCTACCTAGAGCACCTCAAGGAAGTCGTATCCACTGACTTAAGCGGCATCAAGGTGGTCGTGGATGCGGCTAATGGCGCGGCGTCTAAGGTCGCTCCCAGTGCCTATGAAGCAGCAGGCGCTGAGGTTATTCCGATTTACCACCGGCCCAATGCCTTTAATATCAACGAGAACTGTGGTTCTACCCATATCGAAAAAGCCCAGGCAGCGGTGCTTGAACACGGCGCCGATTTGGGCCTTGCCCACGATGGCGATGCGGACCGCTGCCTCGCCGTCGATGCCGAAGGCAACGTCGTCGATGGCGATCAGATCATGGCCTTGCTCGCAGTAGGGATGAAGGAAGACAATGACCTGCGCTTTAACACGCTCGTGGCCACGGTCATGTCCAATTTGGGCCTGACGCTTGCCATGGAGGAGCAAGGCATTGAGGTCCGCCACGCGGCGGTGGGCGATCGCTATGTGCTCGAAGAGCTCCACCGCGGCGATTTCTCCCTGGGCGGCGAGCAATCCGGGCACGTCGTGCTTCCCGATGACTCCACTACCGGCGATGGCACCCTCACCGGCCTTTCCATCATGGCCCGTATGGCCAAGTCCGGAAAGAGCCTGAAGGAATTGGCCTCCGTGATGACCGTATTGCCGCAGGTGCTCATCAACGTTCCAGTATCCAATAAGGCGGCGATCATGGATTCTGCCGAGGTCAAGCAGGCCATCGTGGAGGCAGAAGAAGAGCTCGGGGAGACCGGCCGCGTCCTGCTCCGACCCTCTGGCACCGAAGAGCTGTTCCGCGTCATGGTGGAAGCTGCAGAAGAGGAACACGCCCGCAAGGTGGCAGGCAGGCTTTCTGCCGTCGTCGCCTCGGTATAGGCAGGAAAATAAGAAGTACTGGGAACCATTTGGTATAAACCCCAGTCCAATGAAGGTGAGCACACTTACCGCATATGGATTTGGGGATTTATACCGATGTCTGAGGTTTTTCTTCGCCCCGCAGAGGCGATGTCAGCACTACAACAAGCTATAAGCGCCAACGATGAACAGCGCCAAGCCCACCGCGCCGATGTTCCAGACTTTCCCGTTGCCGCGGCTGGGCGGAATTTTTCCGGCCACGGGGAGCGCATACGCAGCATCCTCGCGCGCATTCATGACAATGGAACGTGGCGCTTAGACAATATCTCTGCCACGGGCCAGGCAGCGCACGATCAGATGCGCGCATTCGCCACGTACGATGCCGGCTTTAGCCGCTCCTTTGCAGGAGAAAGCGGAAAGGCAGTGGACTAATGAGTACGCTGACTAAATCACTTTTAGGGGATTATTCCGCCGCCATTTCGCAGTTCCAACTGGCCTGCCTGGGACATTATTCCGGCCCCAGTATGCCATTGGGGCTTCTGAGTGAGCTCATCAGCGCGGTAGATGGAATCGCCCCACAAAACATACTGCGCCACACCATCTCCGCGGTGGGAGGAAATCTCCCGCACGGCGGCGGCACGGGGTTTGCGGATTTTCTGCGCACGGATGATTCCGAAGTCGCCCATGGCACCTTGCGCGAGCACCTGACCGGCATTCAAAAAGATTTTGATATCCACCGCGATGAAGGAAAGCAGCTTACTGACTCTGCCAAGCAATGCTCGGGCGCTATTTCCGATGTCGTCGATACCTCCGATACCGCACTCACCGAGCTGATTTCTGCGGTAATCCCACTGCTCAATATCTTGTCCATGGTGGCTACCAGGCACCCGCTGGCCAAGTTCATTATTCCCATCGTCTCTACCATTGGTGCGAAGATCATCGATGACACCAATGACTCCATCGCCAGCACGTGCCGGGACCGCGATGATGCCATTGAATCCTGCTATGACGAGTTTGAATCCCGCTGCGAATGTGTCTGTCAGCGGCCTCTTCCTGAGGAATGCCCCGAGCCGGCAGAGGCCGAGGAGGATTCCTGCCCACCGCCAGTGGAAAAGTGCCCAGATACGCCAGCTCCCACGCGTCCGATGCCCGATGGCGGGGGCGACACCACTTCCAACCCGCCACAGCCAGCGCAGCCGACGCAACCCGCATCTACCGCTGAGTGCCCGCCCAAGCCGGAACCGATGCCAGAGCCGACCCCGGAGCCAAGGCCAGACCCGAAGCCAGAACCGAAGCCGGCACCGCAACCACAATCCGCACCCGAGCCGAAACCAGCTCCCGAGCCGCAACCGGAGCCAAAACCAGGACCGACTCCGAAGCCGGCTCCTGAATCCTCACCTGAGCAGCACCCTTCCGGGTGCCAGTGCCAACAGTGCCGCGGTTTCGTAAACGAGCCGTCTCGACAGAACGAGTCCACGACCACCCCGGCGCACGCGGATCCGGATCCTGAGCCGGAACCCAAACCACAAGACTGCCCACCAGAACAACAGGAACACCCCGCACCGCAGCCAGAACAGGACGCAGTCCCTGAGCCTGAGCCGGAAGATTCTGAATGCGAAGAAGAACCAACAACACCGGCTGCCGTGGAAGATGATGCGGCCTGTGACATCGAGTCCTCCTGCAGTGGCAGCTTGGGAATCGTTGGTGCAGGAATCGCTTTGGTGGGCGTAGGTCTCATCATTGAAGGCGCTGCGGAGTGCCTGGAAAATATCGCCGATGCAGATTGCCCAGAGCCGGAACCGGAACCGGAACCTGCGCCTGAACCGGAACCCGAGCCCGCACCGGAGCCTGAACCAGAACCTTGTCCTGAACCAGAACCAGAACCGGAACCGGAACCGGAGCCGTGCCCAGAACCTGAGCCGCAGCCCGAACCCGCGCCTGAACCGTGCCCGGAAGACGGAACAATTGAGCCGCCTCCGGAGCTTTCTCAGGTGGAAGAACCGACCCCGCCTCCAGAAAAGGTGCAGCACCTACAGGCAGCGGAAGCCGCTGGAGCTGGAGCACCTGCGCCAGAGCCGCAGCCTCAACCTGAGCCTGCACCAGCACCGGCACCGGAACCTGCACAGCCACAGGCCCCGGCACCAGCCCCAGCCCCTGAGCCTGCACCAGAGCCAAGCTCAGATGAACCATCCGTGACTGCACGAAAGGCAGGGCAGTGGTAATGAATAACGATTTTGCAGAATTCGCGCAGGGGTTTCGCGAGCGCACTGCTCGCCGCATGCTGGAATTTGAAAAAAGCCTGGCTAAGGCCCAAGACGAGCTAGAAAAGTCCACGGCCAAGGCCGTGCAGCAGGCCAAAAATGAGCAGCGTGGGGGAAGGGACGGTGATGCGGTGGGGCATCGGCAAGCAGCTGCTGGAACGTGGCGCCGAAATGGTGCTGCCCCAACGCGTGTCAATAACGCATCGGGGCAGGTGAAATCTGTGCTGCGACGTGGATAGGCCTAGTTCAGCGAGTTAGCTTTTAGTCATCGCGGGCAACGCCGGCGCGCTCGGCCAGGTCGTCACCGGTCAAGCTTTCAACCTTCTTTGCGCTCGCCTCAGGATCCGCAAAGCCGTCATAGGCGGACTCGCCGGCAAGGGTGGAAAGCAAGAAGCCGGTGACGAGACCGCGGGCGATTTCGGTGGGGCCGGATTGGAAGGCGCCGGAACCGATGGCCAATTTGCGGAAGCGATCTTCGCTAAAGCCGGCCTGCGTGCCCTTATCGATGGCCCGGTAGGCCACCTGGCCGCGCCAGTTATAGGCCAGCTTGGCGGGGTTTCCGGCATTGAAAATATCATCGCGCCCAGAGCCAATGACCAAGCCCGGCGTATCGAGGCTGCGGGCGGCCTCGACGGCGGACGGGGCGGTCACGGCGGGGTAAATTGCGGCGACGGCCTTGACCTTCGGGTTATCAACCGCGCTCAAAACCGCGGTGCCGCCGCCCATGCCGTGGCCGATCATACCGAGCTTGCCCGGCGATACGGTGATATTGCCGGTTCCGAGCTTTACCCCAGCGGCGATCTGCAACGCAGATTCCATGTCTGCAGACAGGTTGCGGTGATCGGGGAACATGCCGGTCTCAGAATTGGGGGCGACCACGACGATGCCCCAGCTGGCGAGGTGGCGCAGCGTGGCGTGGTAATCCTTGATTTTGTGCATCCAGTCGTGGCCAAAGGCGACGGCGGGCAGGCCTTGGCCTTCCGCAGGGGTATAAACCTTGCCGGTAATACCTGCATAATCGAGGTCGCCAACCAGCACGCGGTTGCGGCCACGCTTCGATAATGTTCCGAGGTGTTTATTCAAATTCGCAGACACGCATTCTAGGATAGATGAAGATCACCCCGTGCTGGTGGCAAGGGGTGGCGAGTGGCACATGCGGGGGATTCGCGGAGGCCAAAAGGGGTGCGCGGCGCCGAAGTTATATGGGTTGCCTTACTTGCGCGCCGGCGAGAAAGCAGGCGAAAATGTGCACTAGGTAACATTCTCTATGCTTCTCTGGGAAGGCAGGTCGCCGCATATGACTACCGGCACCCTTAAGATCGACCAATTATTTTCGCAGGATGGGCCGGAGGTAAAGACCGGCATCATCGACAGGGTGGCCTATGCCTCCGATGCCTCGCACTACCTCTACACCCCAAAGGCCGTGATTGAAGCGCGCTCGGCAGAACACGTGGCTGCCATTTTCAAAGCGGGGCGGCAGCACGGTATTCCGGTGACCTTGCGCTCGGGTGGTACCTCCTTGGCTGGCCAGGCCTCCGGCGAGGGCTACCTGGTGGATGTGCGCAAGCATTTCCGGGGCATAGAAGTCCTCGATGACGGCAAGCGGGTGCGCGTGCAGCCAGGGGCGACCGTGCGCCAAGTCAATGCGCGTTTGGGGTTGCGCAACCGCAAGCTCGGCCCGGACCCGGCCAGCGAGGCGGCCTGCACCATCGGCGGTGTGGTAGCGAATAATTCCTCCGGCATGGCCTGCGGCACCGAGTTCAATACCTACAACACATTGGAATCGCTGACCTTTGTCTTGCCTTCTGGCACGGTGATCAATACCGCGGACTCTGATGCGGACCGGCAATTCCAAGCGCAAGAACCCGAGCTGGTGGATACGCTGATCCGCCTGCAGCGCCGCGTGCGCGATAACCAGGAATCAGTAGATATCATCCGCCGCCACTTCCAGCTGAAAAATACGATGGGTTACGGGCTTAATTCCTTCCTGGATTTTGAAAGCCCCGTCAAGCTCTTTGAGCACCTCTTGGTTGGCTCCGAAGGAACACTCGCGTTTATCGCGGAAGCGGTCTTTCGCACCGTCAACATTTCAGACCTCACGACGACCACCGTGGCGGTCTTTACCGATCTCTCCGCCGCTACGAAGGCGCTGCCTTCCCTGGTGGAGACCGGTGCCGCCACCCTGGAGCTAATGGATTCTGCCTCTATTCGCGTCGGCCAAGGATTCGATAAGGTCCCGCAGGCCATTACCGGCTTCGATGTGGATTCACAGGCCGCGCTGCTCATCGAGTACCAATCCGATGACAAGGAAGAGCTGCGGGAAAAAGAAAACAAGGGCTCGTCTCTTTTGCGCGAATTGGACCTCCAATCGCCGGCGGAGTTTTCTGCCGATATTCCCACCCGCACCGCCGCGTGGAACTTCCGCAAGGGCTTGTATGCCCAGGTGGCAGAAGCAAGACCTTCAGGAACCACGGCGCTCTTGGAAGACGTTGTGGTGCCGGTGGGGGATTTGGCCGATACTTGTTCTTCCTTGCAGGAGCTTTTTACCCGCTATTCCTACGATGATGCGGTCATTTTCGGCCACGCGAAAGATGGCAATATCCACTTCCTTCTAACGGACCGCTTCGAAGGCGATAGCGCCATTGGCCGTTATAACAACTTCAATGAGGAAATGGTTGACTTGGTGCTTTCGGCGGAGGGAAACCTCAAGGCCGAGCACGGCACCGGCCGCGCCATGGCCCCGTATGTGCGCCGCCAGTACGGCGATGAGCTTTACGAGGTCATGCAGTTGCTCAAGCGCGCCTGCGATCCCGCTGGGACCATGAACCCAGGCGTCATCTTAGACGATGACCCCGATGCACACATTACAAATATCAAGCTCAACCCCACGGTGGAGGAGGAAATCGACCCGTGCGTTGAGTGCGGCTATTGCGAGCCGGTCTGCCCGTCCAGGGATCTCACCTTGACCCCGCGCCAGCGCATCGTGGTGCGCCGTGCCCGCCAGCGGGCGCAGGAAAGTGGCGATACGCACTTAGTTGCAGAACTTGATGAGGCTTATGAGTACATGGGCATCGATACGTGCGCCGTGGATTCCATGTGTCTAACCGCATGCCCAGTGGGCATCGATACCGGTAAATTTATCAAGAAGCTGCGCCACGAGAAGGCCGGGGCCGCAGAAGAAAAGGTCTGGTCCACTGCCGCCAAGAATTGGCAGGTTACTAGCCGCGGTGCGGCAACGGCGCTTACCGGCGCGCACATGTTGCCGGCGCAGCTGGTCACGAAGGTCACCGATGCGGCCCGCTCGCTCGTCGGCCCCGATTCTGTGCCGGGATACCAACCGGAGTTAGGTAAGGGCGGCAAGTCCCGCGAGCGCCTGGCCGGGCGCGTGGGCGATCGCTACGCTGAGACCTCGGGAATCTACCTTCCAGCCTGCGTAAACTCCATGTTCGCCCCGCAAGGCAAAGGCATGGGAGCGACGGAAGCCTTCGTTACCGTCTTGGAGCGGGCGGGGATAGCGCTGGAGGTTCCCAAGGGCATCGAAAAGCTCTGCTGTGGAACGCCATGGTCCTCAAAGGGCATGCGCAAGGGCCACGACATTATGGAGCAGCGCGTGCGCGAGACCGTCATGGAGGCTACCGATAACGCCCGCCTTCCCGTGATTGTGGACGCGTCCAGCTGTACCGCCGGCTTCCAGGAGATGCTGGAATCCGTGGGCATCACCGTCATCGATGCGCTGAGCTTTACCGCCGATACGCTGCTGCCGCGCCTTGAGACCACCCAGCCGGTCGATTCCATGACGATTCATCCAACTTGTTCGGCGTTCCAGCTTGGCATGATGGGAGATGTTGAAAAGGTCGCCCGCGCCGCAGCTACGGAGGTGCACATCCCCACCGCCTGGAATTGTTGCGGCTATGCCGGCGACCGCGGCATGCTCCACCCGGAGCTCACGGAGTCCGCCACCCGCGCCGAGGCCGCCCAGGTCCACGAGCTGGGCGCGCAGTATCACGCCTCTACCAACCGCACGTGTGAGCTGGGCATGACCCGCGCCACCGGCGAGGATTACCACCACGTCCTGGAGATGCTGGAGCGCGCCACCCGCTAGCGGTCCGGTAGGGAAGGGGCGCGGCTGCTTGCCGATGCCCCTTCTTCTCCCGCGCCCTCAGCCAGCCGCAGCGCGGGAGGGCTGCTCACCGAGGGTGCGAAAACTAGCGGTGGGCAGACCAGTTTTCAGTAACTATAAAAGGCCTGAATTAGTATGTGGCCATAAATAACAGGCCCCTAGTCCAACCCCCGGTTCGTGTTGACCAATGAGGTAGGATTCCTTTTTATGTGTGGAATTGTTGGATATGTTGGTCAAGCTAGCGGTGACCGCGAATACTTCGCTCTGGATGTAGTCGTGGAAGGTCTGCACAGACTGGAATACCGCGGCTATGACTCCGCTGGTGTGGCGATGTACGCCGATGGGGAGATTAGCTGGCGGAAGAAGGCGGGCAAGGTTGCTGCCTTGGACGATGAGATTGCAGCGCGTCCGCTGAAGGATTCCGTTTTGGGAATCGGGCACACCCGTTGGGCCACGCACGGTGGTCCGACCGATCTCAATGCGCACCCGCACGTCGTTGACGGCGGCAAGCTGGCTGTGGTGCACAACGGCATCATCGAAAACTTCGCGGAGCTGCGGACCGAGCTCTTGAACAAGGGCTACAACTTCGTTTCTGAAACCGATACTGAAGTTGCCGCTGCGTTGCTTGGCGATGTTTTCCATAATGACGCCGCAGGTGACCTCACCAAGGCAATGCAGTTGACCGCAAAGCGCCTCGACGGTGCGTTTACTCTGCTGGCTATTCACGCTGACCAGCCGGATCGCATCGTTGCTGCCCGCCGCGATTCGCCCTTGGTCATCGGCTTGGGCGAGGGTGAAAACTTCTTGGGCTCTGACGTATCGGGCTTTATTGACTACACCAAGTCCGCAGTGGAAATGGACAATGACCAGGTAGTCACCATCACTGCTGATGATGTGGTCATTACTGACTACGACGGCAATCCCACCGAAGGCAAGTCCTTTGAGATCAAGTGGGACGCGGCCGCCGCTGAAAAGGGCGGCTTTGATTCCTTCATGGAAAAGGAAATCCACGATCAGCCTGCCGCCGTGCGCGATACCCTGTTGGGCCGCTTTGATGAGCAGGGCCAGCTGACCCTGGATGACTTGCGCATCGATGAGTCGGTCTTGAAGTCCATCGATAAGATCATCGTGATCGCCTGCGGCACGGCGGCCTATGCCGGCCATGTGGCGCGGTACGCCATCGAGCACTGGTGCCGCATCCCCACCGAGGTTGAGCTCGCCCACGAGTTCCGCTACCGCGATCCGATCGTTAATGAGAAGACCTTGGTCGTGGCCTTGTCCCAGTCCGGCGAGACCATGGACACCCTGATGGCTGTGCGCCACGCCCGCCAGCAGGGCGCGAAGGTCATTGCCATCTGCAATACGCAGGGCTCGTCCATTCCGCGCGAATCCGACGCGGCGCTCTACACCCACGCTGGTCCCGAAATCGCTGTGGCCTCTACCAAGGCTTTCTTGGCGCAGATTACCGCGACCTACCTGCTGGGCCTGTACTTGGCACAACTGCGCGGGAATATGTTCTCCGATGAAATTCAGGGAGTTCTGGCTGAGCTGCGCAATATGCCGGACAAGGTACAAAGCGTCATCGATGAAGAACAGCAGGTAGCCGACCTGGCTAACTCCATGAAGGATGCGGAATCCGTGCTCTTCCTGGGCCGCCACGTGGGCTTCCCAGTTGCCCTTGAAGGCGCGCTGAAACTCAAGGAGATCGCTTACCTGCACGCAGAAGGTTTTGCCGCAGGCGAGCTCAAGCACGGCCCCATCGCGCTGATTGAGGAGGGCCAGCCGGTATTCGTCATCGTGCCCTCCCCGCGCGGGCGCGATTCGCTGCACTCCAAGGTGGTATCCAATATCCAGGAAATCCGCGCCCGCGGTGCCATTACCATCGTGATCGCAGAAGAAGGCGATACCGCGGTAGAGGATTACGCTAACCACGTCATCCGCGTGCCAAAGGCGCCGACGTTGATGCAGCCGCTCCTTGCTACGGTGCCCCTGCAGATCTTTGCCGCACACGTGGCAAAGTCCAAGGGCTACGACGTTGACCAGCCGCGTAACCTGGCTAAGTCCGTGACCGTGGAATAACCTTTCCGGCGGTTCTGACCCCTTTCTCGTCTTTGTTTGCATGGGGCGGGAGAGGGGCTTTATGCGTAGCTGCAGTAAATTCAGCGCGCGGGTGGAAAGTGGCACAATAGTGGCATGCTGAAAACCACAATTGACCTTGCTGCCATCGCGCATAATGTGCGGCTGATTAAGGAGAAGATCGGCCCAGACGTCAAGTTGATGTGCGTGGTGAAGGCGGATGCTTACGGGCATGGCGTAGAAAGAGTCGTGCCCGTGATGCTGGAAGCGGGGGCGGATTCTATTGGCGTCGCCACGCTGGCAGAAGCAGTGCAGCTGCGGCGCATGGGGGTCGATTCGCCCATTGCGGCATGGATCTGGCAGACGGATCAGGTGCTAGAAGAGGCCCTAGCCTCTGGCATCCAGATTGCGGTCAATTCTCCCGCGCAGGCCCAGAAGCTAGTAGAGGCAGAGGTTCCCGCTGAGGTCTATATCAAGGTCGAAACCGGAATGCACCGCTCCGGGGTGGATAAGGCGGAGTGGGGTGAGGTTTTTGCGCTGCTGCGGGATGCCCCGCATATCACCGTGCTGGGCCTCATGTCCCACTTTGCCTGCGCGGACGATCCGGATAACGCGCATAATGACACCCAGGAAGAAGAGTTTCGGCGCGCCCTGGATGCGGCGCGCGCGGCGGGTCTGGAGTGCCCGGTTAATCATTTGGCCAATTCGCCGGCCACGCTCTCGCGCCCATCGGCGCACTTTGAGCAGGTGCGGGTTGGCGTCGCCTGTTACGGGCTCGAGCCCATCGCTGGGCGGGACCATGGCCTGCGCCCGGCAATGACCTGGTCCGGGAATGTCTTCGGGGTCAAGCCAATCGATAAGGATGAGGCCACCAGCTACGGGCGGACCTGGAGCGCGGATAAGCCAGGGTTCCTGGCCACGGTGGATTGTGGCTATGCCGATGGCCTGCCGCGGGCGTACCAGGGCCACCTTCAGGTGGGCATCAGCGGGCGGCTTTATCCCCAGGTAGGCCGGGTGTGCATGGACCAAATAGTGGTGGATTTAGGAGATAACCCGCACGGTATTGCCCCCGGTGATGAGGTGACCATCTTTGGACAGGGTGGCATGTCTGCCACTGAGCTTGCTAATGCCGTGGGCACCATCAACTATGAAGTGGTGTGCCGGCCCACCGGCCGCACCGAACGCGAATATATAGGAGAGGCCGATGCGCAGTAATTTTCCGGAGACTGGAACCCGCGATCTGGCAACGGTGGAACAGACCCACGCCTGCGGCAAGGAACTGGGCGCCGCGCTAGAAGCTGGCGATGTCGTTATCCTGGACGGCCCATTGGGTGCGGGGAAGACCACCTTCACCCAGGGGATTGCGCAGGGCATGCAGGTCAAGGGCCGGATTACCTCGCCCACATTCGTCATCGCCCGCGTGCACCGCTCCCGGGTTGGGGGACCGGACCTAGTGCACGTGGACGCCTACCGCCTCTTGGATGAGGGCGGGGCCAATTCCGGCGATCCCCTGGGGGAGCTGGATGCCTTGGACTTGGACACCGAGCTTGCCGATGCCGTCGTCGTCGCCGAATGGGGCGGCGGCCTCATCGAGCAGATCGCAGATAGGTACCTCTTTGTCAGCATCGACCGCGAACCGGCGGAGTTTGCCGGCGCAGATGAGGACGTGCGCCGCATTAGCTGGTCGTGGCGACACAATGATTAGCTAGGCCTCATTAATTTCAAGGTATAAGTGATGGACATCTTAGGGCGTCAAGTTGCTTTAGGTATTTAAGGTGCGGGATCCTTGAAGGGTGTTAGATCTCCTAGCCTCTAGTCCTCTGCTCGCCCTTTTTGCCATCATGGCCATTGGTTTGGCCATCGGCAAAATCAAATTCTTTGGCATCTCTCTTGGCGCCGCGGCCGCGATGTTCGTGGCGCTCGGGCTTTCTACCGCCAATCCGGATATCCAGATTCCACCGCTGGTGTATCAATTCGGCTTGGCCATTTTTGTTTATGCCATTGGCCTGAACTTCGGACCGTCGTTCGTTCGCGAATTTGCTACCCGCGGCTGGAAGCTGACCGTCTTTATGATCGGCATGTTGGTCCTGTTGGTCGGCGTGGGTTTCGGGCTCATCCGCGTATTCGGCCTCGAAACCGATGTGGCCGCCGGTATGTTTGCCGGTTCGCTGTCGTCCACGCCAGGTATGGCGGCTGTGGTGGATATGCTGGGCAATTCCACCCCAGTCGTCGGCTATTCGCTGGCTTATCCAGGCGCGGTCATCGGTGCGATTCTGGTCGCCGCCATCGGCGCGAAGGTTCTCAAGGTAGACCACGAGGCGGACGCCAAGGAAGAGGGGATGATTCCCGCTCCACTGGTAGCCAAAGGCGTGCGGCTGACCAAAGACTTCCCGGATACGGCCGGGCACCTGTACCAAGTAACCGGACATAGTGTGGTGGCCACCCGCGAGATCTCCGATATGGAAAATCACCGTCTGGCACAGCCGGATATGCCCCTGCGCAAGGGCGAGGCATTCCTTATTAATGGCTCCGAAAAAGACGTCGCCGGTGCCATCGAGGTGCTCGGTGAGGAATACCCCGTCGAGCTCACCCCAGAGGCGGGCTTGCAATATAAGCGCGTGACCGTGTCGAACCCGAAGGTGGCGGGAAAGCGCATCCGCGATATCGATGCGCTCGAGCACGGCTTCATTATCGCCCGTGTGCGCAAGGGCGATAGCGATGAGGTCCCGCACCCGGATATGGTGCTGAATTACTCCGACCGCGTGCGCGTGGTGTGTAGCTCGCACCACGTGCGCGAGGTGCGCAAGTACTTGGGCGATTCCGAATCGGCGCTCGGCAACGCTTACCTATTGTCCATGTCCATCGGTTTGACCTTGGGAATGCTGTTGGGCCTTATCCCCGTCCCTATGCCGGGCGGATCGACCCTGCAGCTGGGCTTTGGTGGCGGTCCCGTCGTGGTCGGCCTCATCCTCGGTTACCTGAACCGCACCGGCCCCATCAATTGGCAGATGCCCTTCCATACCAGGGAAACCCTCTCGAACCTGGGGCTGACGCTCTTCCTTGCGGGCGTGGGGACATCGGCAGGCGCATCGTTCCGCGAGGCCCTGACAGATCCGTCCTCGCTGACCATCATCGGCGTTGGCCTTATCATTACCTTGGTATCGGCCATCCTCATCGGCGTCATCGGCATGCTAGTGCTGCGCTTGAAGTGGGACGAGGCCATGGGCTGTGCGGCCGGCATGACCACGAACCCGGCAGTATTTGCCTATATCCGGGGCCAAACCGGCACGGAGCTCGCTGGGCGCGGCTGGGCAACGGTGTATCCCACCACCATCATTGGCAAGATTATCGCCGCTCAGGTGCTGTTATTGTTATTGCTTTAGCCCCGTATGCCCCGCGCTAATTATTCACCCACTGGGTATGCCGCCTACACTGGCAGGCACTACCCAGTGGGTGAGTGCTTGTTAGCCGCCGAGTAGCCTCGGTAATAGAACTGACAATCACTTCACCATATGTACATATAGGACCCCCTTGACCCGAGGAGCGTTACTCACCCCATGACTAAATTTGCTCGCAACCTGACCACGACCATTATCGCGCTATTTATCATTGTGATGATGGTGCTCGTTGCCGGGGCTACCCTGCGTGATGAGGATTCCCTGGAGGGAAACCTCACCAATACCTTGCAGCACGCCCCGCGGAACCTCGAGGTAATGTCGCTCATTCCTTCTGATGTCTACGGCGCCGACTACAGCGCCATCGGCTTCATCTGCTCCGGCATGGCGGAAGACAAGGTTAAGGAAGCAGCCCCGAACCCTGATGACATCACCTTCGAGGACGGCGTCGTCCCTGAGGGCAAGAGCTACGTCATGGCCCTGGGCCACAACGTTGATCCCTATGTAGAGGAATTGGATTCCTCCGAGGTTGAGGTCTGCGAGATGATCAACGCCCAGGTTAAGGCCATGGAGCAGCAGGGTCACGGGCTCGACGGCGGGGTTCCGCTGGTTCAGGGCTCCCAGCCGCTGGCCTTCCAGAGCGAAGACGGCGTGTGGAAGCTGGTCGGCTAATGCACGTCCTGGCCATTGATACGGCGACGACCGCCCTGGTCACCGGGGTAGTCGACACCGAGTCTGGGCAGATAACACAGCGCGTGCTGGCCGATACGCGCGCGCACAATGAACGGCTCATGCCCACCATCCTCGAGGTGATGAGCGAGGCTGGGCTGGAGCTCGGCACCCTCGACGCCATCGTTGCGGGCATGGGCCCTGGCCCCTTTACCGGCTTGCGCGTTGGCATGGCCACGGCGCAGGCGCTTGCCGATGCCCTCTCCATCCCCCTCCACGGCGTCTGCACCCATGATGCCATCGCGCACGCCGCGCTAGCGGGGGCCGATGCAGCCGATGAAAGGGACGCGGCAGACGCAGCGCTGGTTGCTACCGATGCCCGCCGCAAGGAAATTTATTGGGCCACCTACCGCGCGGGACAACGCATTGTGGGTCCGGACGTTTCGAAGCCGGGGGAGCTTGACCTGCAGGACATCGCGCAGGTGGTCATCCCGGAGAAGCTTGCTGAGGGGTTGCCGGAGGAACTCGCTGCGCTGCCACGCAGCGAAGCCGCGCCCACCGCAGAGGGCCTGGTGGCCGTCGCGCGGCTCGACGCGGATCCGGAGCCATTCGTACCGTTGTACCTGCGCCGGCCCGATGCGGTTCCTCCCAAAAAGCAGCAGCTTTCCGCGGCCATTCCAGAGGTGCGCCTGTGAACCTGCGCGAGCTCACCCCTGCCGATGCCCCGCGCTGCGCCGAGCTGGAAAAGGTGCTTTTTCCCGGTGAAACCCCGTGGACGGAAGCGGTATTTAAGCAAGAAATGGCTCAGCCCTTCAACTTCTACCTCGGGGTGGAAGGCGCCCTCGATCCCGCAGCGCCGGAGGACGGCCAGGAGCCGGTCTTATTGGGCTATGCAGGCATCGGCATGATGGGCCCAGCCGCGGACCCCGAGTTTGAAATCCACACCATCGGCGTCGATCCAAAGGCCCAGCGCCGCGGCATCGCGCGCATGATGATGGACAATATTTGCTATATCGCGGACTTAAAAAGCGCGCCCATCTTCTTAGAGGTGCGTGTGGGAAACGATCCCGCCATCGAGCTATACCGGCGCTATGGCTTTAACATCGAGGGGATTCGCCGCAATTATTATCAGCCTTCTGGCGCGGATGCGCACGTCATGGTGCGCCCCGGCCAGTCGCCACAAGCAAGACAGCGCGAAGCAAAGGAGCAGTAATGAAGGTCATGGGCATCGAGTCCTCCTGCGATGAGACCGGGGTGGGCATTGTCGAGCTGGACCAAGACGGCCACATGGAGATCATCGCCAATGCCGTTGCTTCGTCAATGCAGCAGCACGCGCGCTTTGGCGGCGTCGTGCCAGAAATCGCTTCCCGTGCGCACCTGGAGGCCATGCCGCAGGTGATGCGGGCGGCGCTGGAGGAGGCGGGCATCGATAAGCCCGATGCCATTGCCGCCACCGTGGGCCCGGGCCTGGCCGGAGCCCTGCTCGTGGGTGCTTCTGCAGCCAAGGCTTATGCCGCCGCGTGGGGCGTGCCTTTTTATGGCGTCAACCACCTTGGCGGGCACGTCGCCGTGGCCAACCTCGAGGGCGAGAGCCTGCCGCACTCGATCGCCCTGCTGGTCTCCGGTGGGCACACGCAGTTGCTCGAGGTCGAGGCCGTAGGAAAGCCCATGCGCGAATTGGGCTCCACGCTTGACGATGCCGCCGGTGAAGCCTACGACAAAGTCTCCCGCCTCCTAGGGCTGGGGTATCCGGGCGGGCCGGTCATTGATAAGTTGGCCGCCCGCGGAAAACCCACCATCGATTTTCCCCGTGGCATGTCGCGTGCCGAAGATCTGCGCGGCGAGCACCGGCATGATTTCTCTTTCTCGGGGCTCAAAACCTCCGTTGCGCGCTATGTGGAGCGCGCCGAAAAGGCCGGCGAGACCATCTCCGTGGAGGATGTATGCGCCTCGTTCCAAGAGGCGGTGGCCGACGTACTGACCGCCAAGGCCATTCGCGCCTGCGAGGATACCGGGGCGAAGGTGCTGTTGCTCGGTGGCGGCGTCGTGGCCAATTCCCGGCTGCGGGAGCTAGCCGCCGAGCGTTGCAATGCCGCCGGTGTGGAGCTGCGCGTGCCGCGGTTTAACCTGTGCACCGATAACGGCGTGATGATTGCAGCCCTTGGCGCCCAGCTCATTCATGAGGGGGCTGCGCCGTCGAGCCTGGGTATTGGCACCGATACGCAAATGGATGTGGAAGAGCCACAGTTAACCTAAAGTTCTTCTTCCTCGCACTGCGGGGTGGGGGAAGCGGCGGTAACGTTTAACGCGTTCACGCCTTCTCCGCTTTAAAGGATCTTTCTCTCATGACCGTTGGTTTCCTCGTCAACCCCGATCTCACTCGCAGAAAAATCGAGTTTGAGTTAGAACACGCCAACCAGTTCTTGGGCGGCACCACCGAGGATCGCGTCTCCGTCGTCTTTCAAGATGACGGCACGACCTACGCCGCGCTGTATAACCCAGAAGCTAAACAGGAAGGCGCCGAGCCCAACCCGGTTGCTTCCCTGGCCCGCAATGCTGCCGACACGGGAAACTCCGCCTTTTTGCAGGATCCCATCCGCGCTATCAGCGGCCCAGTTATCTTCGTGGATGCAGAGGGCGAGGAAGACTACATCGACGAGGTCATCGCATCCGTTGAGCACGGCATCCGCGCGGTGAAAAACTACCGCGAGGATTTCTCGGACGAGTACACGCTCTGGCGCGCTGCGGTCATCAACTCCACGAAGAGCGCATAAGCACCCTTTTTAACGCTCGGTGTGGCGCAGCCACATCAGCACCGCTTTGACCCGGCGATTGGCGTCTTCGGGACGAAATCCGAGTTTTAGAAAAACATTGGAGACGTGCTTGCTTACCGCGCCCGCGGTTAATACCAGCGCGTTTTCAATTTCTTGATTGCTCAAACCTTGTGCCATGAGCCCCAAAACCTCGCGTTCGCGGGCGGTTAATTGGCTCAGCCCCGTGCGCCGCGCGGATAGCAGGGCGGTGACCACTTCTGGGTCGACGACGGTACCGCCGCCCGCCACTTCCTCGAGGGTGTGCACGAATTCGTCCACATCAGATACGCGCTCTTTGAGCAGGTAGCCGAATCCGCCGTGCTCTAAGAGCCGGTCCAAGTAGCTTGCCGCCACGTATTGGCTGAGCACCACCACCGGTTGCGACGGGTCTGCTGCCCGAACATCGTGCACGGCGCGCAGCCCATCATCGCTCATGGTAGGCGGCATGCGGACATCGCTAATGATCAGATCGAAGTGGTCACTGCCCGCGCAGGCGCGCAATTCCTCCGCATCGTTGACAGCGGTCACGCTATGGCCCAGTGCCGTCAAAAGCTGTTCTAGCCCGGCGCGCAAAAGGGCAGAATCTTCTGCCAATAAGAGTTTCATCGGGCCTCCTTTAGCGGTAGTGACATGGTTAAGGTTGCTCCTTGTCCCTCTGTGTGAGCGGGAAAGAAGTCGACGCTGCCGCCTAGTGCCGCTGCCCGCTCGTGCAGCCCTGCCAACCCAGTGCCCGCAGTCGCCCCGGTGGTCTTTGCGCTAGTCGCTTCGTCACCTGTGTCGGCGCTGGTACCAACGCCGGCACGGGAATGCGCGGGGCCGGACGCGCTAGGGCCTCCTCCTGCGGAGAGGCCGCCGACGCCATTATCGCGGACGCTCACGCGGAGATCGTCGCCAAAAGATATGGACACGGTGGCGGCGGTGGCCGCGCCGTGGGTGGACGCGTTGGTTAGTGCTTCTGCTACCGCGTGGTAGGCCAGTAGCGCCGTCGTTTCCCCAATGGAGCGTTCTGCGCCTTCAACGTGCAATTCCGCGTCGAGCCCGCTGTGGGCTAAGAGCTCATCGAGGGCGGGGATGAGGCCGTCATCGAAAAGCACCTGTGGTGCAATGCCGCGCACGGTAGCGCGCAGGGCGGATAGGGCATGGGTGGCGTTGTGTTCGGCATCGGCAAGCGCCTGCTGAGCCTCGGGCGGGGCCTGCAGCTTGGCCGCAGCCAGGTTGAGCTTGAGCGCGGTCAGGTACTGCTGGGGACCGTCGTGGAGCTCGCGCTCGATGCGGCGGCGCTCGCCCGAAAAGGCATCAATAAGCGTGGCGCGTGAGGCCGCCAACTCCTGCGCAGAAGGGCTCAGCGCGAGGCGGGTGAGGGAAATAGAGGCCTTGACCAGCAGGCGGTTGAGCACCACCAGTAGGACGAAGAGCACGGTGGCCGCGAGCCAGCACACGACAAAAATCAATGGGCGATTATCGGTGGTCCACTCGCCGACGTTGAACTCGGCCTGCGGAATAAACGGCGCGATAACCAGTACGCCCGCGACAAAACCGACAAAGACCCAGTTGGCAAAGCAGGCCACGCAAATAAGAAGTTGCAGTAGGAGGTGATAAAGCTGCTGCCAATCAAACCAACGGTTGGCCCGTCGCGCGGGAATATCAACGCCCATCCATTTCGCACCACAGCGGCCGATAAACTCCGCGGCGCGGGCTACCAGCGGAATCCACGGCAGCATGAGTACGGAGACCACCAGTCCCGGAAGCGCGAGCACACCGAGGACGAGGCTCCACGCATTGGCCTTGACAGTTCGCATATTCGTTCAGCCTAGCCGCCGCGCCGGGGTGGTGGCAGTAGAGCTAGCCCCACCATTTTCTGGGCAGCTATCCCCATCGCGCGTGCGGGATGCGGCCGGTGGAATGGGAAGCATGTTAAAAGCACAGAATCTGAGCAAGCGCTACGGCACCCATCCCGCTCTCGCCGAGGTGAACTTAAGCATCGAGCCGGGGGAATTTGTCGCGATTATGGGGCCATCCGGTAGCGGCAAGACCACCCTGTTGAACCTGCTCTCCGGGCTGGATAAGCCCAGCTCCGGCACGGTCAACGCGCCGGGCCGCACGGAGCGCGCCTTCGTATTCCAGGACTATAACCTGCTGGAATCGCTCAACGCCCGCAAAAATGCCACGTTGACCGCGCACTTTTCCGGCCGGCGCTGCACCAGCGACGAGGTGCAGAAGACCTTTGCGTCTCTGGGGCTTGACGGGCTTGAGCGCCGCCTGCCCGCGCAGCTTTCCGGCGGCCAGCAGCAGCGCGTTGCCGTGGCCCGCGCCTTGCTGGCCGGTGCACCGTATATCTTTGCTGATGAGCCCACGGGCGCGCTTGACGATGCCACCGCCGAGCTCGTCCTTACCCATCTCCGCACCGCCGCACGGGGCGGGGCCGCAGTGGTCATGGTGACCCACTCCTACCTTGCCGCGGAGGCCGCCGACCGCATTATCGAGCTCCAGGAGGCCAACCATGCTGGTGTGGCTTAAGGATTTACAAAGCAATTGGCTATCCTGGCTTGCCGTTGCGCTGACCATGGTGGTCTCATCGGCCGCGTGTGCACTGGCGGTATCGATGCTGGTAGCCACCTCGGACGCGGACGATGATCCCACGGGGCCTCTCGGTGGTACCGTGCTGGGCATGGCGGTCTGCGCCGTCGTGTTGATTACGTTGTCGCAGATGCGGCTGATCATTGAGGAACGCGAACCCGTCTACCGCTCGTGGCGCATGATTGGCATGCCCGGGTGGATGATCAATAGCTTCATCGTGGGGCAGGTCAGTGCCGTAAGCGCTATCGCGGCGCTCATCGGGACCTTCCCGGCGCGCCTGTTTGTCGAGCCCATGGCCGCGGCCTTTCGCAGCGACGGGATTCCCATGCCGGAATTGGCCATTACCCCGCTGGTCATCCGCATCGCCGTGTCCGTGTGTGTGGCATCGGCGGTTTGCGGTGCCCTCATACCGCTGCGCCGGGTCTTTCGCCCGCGGGTGGAATCGCGCCCGGTGTGGGTGGTGCTGCGCTGCCTCGTGGCCGCAGGCTTGGTAGGCGGTGCCGTGTACGGCTGCCTGCAGATAGAAGATCCTGGCGATAGCCTCGCCGCTTCCATGGGGCTGGTCATCCTGGTGGCACTCATGACGCCGTGGCTTATGCCCGCCCTGGACCAATGGACGCGCCTGTGCGGCATCGCCGGGGCCAATGTGCGGGTGCGCCGCCGCTTCTCAGTGCCTCATATCGTGCCGTGGGTATTGCTCGGTGGCCTGATCGTTGCAGTGGGCTCTGGGGTGATGATGCTCAAAGGTACGGAAAGCCTCGATACCTTGTCATCGGGGCGAGTCTTCGCGGCATTTCTCGGCCCAGTCGTTGCCCCGAGCATCGTTGGTGCGGTGTTGACCTCACTCATTATGCGCTCGCGCATCGCTAGCGATGTACGCGGCCTGCGGTTGGCCGGCGCCTCACCGGCGGCGTGGGCACGGGTGCAGGTGGGAGAGGCCTTTTGCCTGACCGTTACCGCTGCGGCGATAGTCATTGCCTTGAGCGCAACGGTAGTGATGCTGCTCAACCAGCTGCTGCATCCCGATTCTCATTCCGGGATGGGCGCGCTGTGGGAGGGCCTCGCCGGGGTGTGGTGGGCGCCGTTCGGCCTAATTTTTGGCGCCATGTTTCTCGCGCTGTGCGCCGTCAAGCTCATTCTCGCGGGATTTCTGCGCTCAACCGCCCAGATCCGCACAAACTGATGGATGAATCGCCGATATTCTGATGGGTAAAACGCGCTCAAACTGATGGGCAAAACTCTGATATTCTGATGGGTAAAACGCGCTCAAACTGATGGATGGGTTTAAAATGACTGGTCAAGAAGGCTATGTTTATCTCCCGCGAGTAGAGGATTCGCGGCTTCATGGAGTCCTGCAGCGATCCGGTGGAGTGTTGATAGAAGGCCCAAAGGGCTGTGGGAAATCCGCGACCGCACGGCAAATTGCGGGCAGTCTCGTCCAAGTGGATACGGATTTAAATCTCGACATGCAGCTCAGCACCGTTCCGGATTTGGCGTTGGAGGGGGATACGCCGCGAGTTTTTGATGAGTGGCAAGAAAAACCGCAGTTGTGGAACTTGGTGCGGCATGAGATTGACCGTCGGCAAGCGCCTGGGCAGTTCATTCTTACTGGGTCGACTGCGCCAATGGAGGAACAATCCAGGCACTCGGGTGCGGGGCGCATAGCCAGGCTGCGGATGAAGACCTTCAGTTTTTATGAGTCGGGGCATTCTAATGGCGCAGTATCATTAGCCGAATTGGTAGCTCAGGAATCCCCCCAGTCGAATGGGGAGACGGTTGTAGATGTTGCAGGGATTATCGAGCGCATGGCGCACGGAGGCTGGCCCGCAAACCGGAATTTTTCCGTTGAGGCGGCGCAGGAGAATCTGCGCAGTTATATCGATACTGTGGCCCACGTGGATATCAATGCCGCCGATGGTGTGCGAAGGGACCCGGTAAAAGTAACGACACTTATTCGTTCGCTTGCCCGTGGGGTAGCCACAGAACAGTCCATTTCTTCTATTGCTACCGATATTGGCGCGCAAAGGGCTACGGTCAGCGAGTACCTTGCTGCGTTGCAGCGCATCTTCATCGTGGAAGAACAATTGGCATGGTCCTCCCATCTTCGCTCCCGGGCTAGCCTGCGAACGGCACCGAAGAGGCATCTGGCGGATCCGGCGTTGGCGGCTGCTGCCGTGGACGCGTCCCCAGACAAGTTGCTGCGCAACCTTGCCTTTGTCGGGCAGCTTTTTGAATCCCAAGTTGTCCATGACCTGGCAGTGCTAAGCGGGAAGCGTATTTTTCACGCCCGTGATGCCTCTGGGTTGGAAGTGGATGCGGTATTTGAGCTGGCGGGCAGGACCGTTTTCGTAGAAATTAAATTGGGGCAAAGCCAAGAGATCATTGAGAAGGCGGTAAGCAATTTGCAGGCCTTCGCAGAACGCTTTGAATGGGAGGTCCCGCCCGTCTTGATGATCGTGACGGGAGGAAACCTGAGCTTTCGGCATCCGAGCGGGGTACGCGTGGTGTCCCTGACGCACTTGGCGCCGTAGCGCGGCCCAGCAACGGGGGTCGCGTCGTTGTTGAGGGTTAGCAGTCACGAGGGTAGAGTGCTAATCAGGTTGTTTGACCCACAGTTGTTCACCCGCGACGACGGCTGTGCTGGACATCCACAACCGGCACGCGCGCGCCATTAAGGTGCGCAAACGAACAATACGGAGGAAACATCATGGCAACTATTAAGCCGCTTGAGGACCGCGTCCTCGTACAGATCGTAGAAGCAGAATCCACCACCGCATCCGGCCTGGTTATCCCGGACTCCGCAAAGGAAAAGCCGCAGGAAGCAACCGTTATCGCCGTCGGCCCGGGCCGCTGGGAAGATGACGATGACCGCATCCCCATGGACGTTAAGGAAGGCGACACCGTTGTCTTCTCCCGCTACGGCGGCACCGAGCTGAAGTACGACGGCGAAGAGTACTTGCTGCTGAGCCAGCGCGACATCCTCGCCATCATCGAGAAGTAGGAACTACTTATGGCAAAGCTTATTGCATTCGACCAAGAAGCCCGCGAGGGAATTCAGCGCGGCGTCGATACGCTGGCTGATGCCGTCAAGGTCACCCTCGGCCCGCGCGGCCGCAACGTCGTCTTGTCCAAGGCCTTCGGTGGCCCGACCGTTACCAATGACGGCGTGACCATCGCCCGCGATATCGATGTCGAGGAGCCCTTCGAGAACCTCGGCGCCCAGCTGGTTAAGTCCGTAGCGGTCAAGACCAACGACATCGCCGGCGACGGCACCACCACCGCGACCTTGCTGGCCCAGGCGCTCATCTTTGAGGGCCTGCGCAACGTTGCAGCCGGCGCTAACCCGATTGAGCTCAACCGCGGCATCTCCGCAGCGGCGGAAAAGGCCGTCGAGGAGCTTAAGGCACGCGCCACCCCGGTTAACTCCGCCTCCGAAATCGCGCAGGTAGCTACCGTGTCCTCCCGCGATCCGGAGGTCGGCGAGATGGTGGCCGGCGCCATGGAAAAGGTGGGCAAGGACGGCGTCGTCACCGTCGAGGAGTCCCAGACCATGGACTCCACCGTGGATGTCACCGAAGGTATTTCCTTTGACAAGGGCTACCTTTCCCCGTACTTCGCTACGGAGGAAGAGACCAACCACGCCGTGCTTGACGATGCCGCCATTTTGCTCGTCCGCAACAAGATTTCTTCCCTGCCGGACTTCTTGCCGCTGCTGGAAAAGATTGCAGAAACCAACCGCCCGACCCTCATCATCGCGGAAGACGTCGAGGGCGAGCCGCTGCAGGCGCTCGTGGTCAACTCCATCCGCAAGGTCCTGAAGGTTGCTGCCGTAAAGGCACCGTACTTTGGCGAGCGCCGTAAGGGCTTCATGGATGACCTGGCCGTGGTTACCGGCGCCACCGTGGTGGACCCTGAGGTGGGCGTCAACCTGAACGAGGTCGGCCTCGAGGTGCTGGGTTCCGCACGCCGCGTGACCATCACCAAGGAAGACGCCGTGCTTGTCGATGGCGGCGGCAGCGCCGCAGCCCTCGACGATCGCCGTGAACAGATCCGCGGCGAAATCGCCCGCACCGATTCCACCTGGGATAAGGAAAAGCTCGAGGAGCGCTTGGCCAAGCTCTCCGGCGGCGTCGCCGTTATCCGCGTCGGTGCCGCAACCGAGACCGAGGTCAACGAGCGCAAGCTGCGCGTCGAGGACGCCATCAACGCCGCCCGCGCGGCCGTGGAAGAAGGCGTCATCGCCGGCGGCGGCTCCGTGCTGGTGCAGATCTCCAAGGAACTCGAGTCCTTTGCCCAGGACTTCGAGGGCGAGGCTAAGGTCGGCGTTCTCGCCGTCGCCCGCGCCCTGACCCGCCCGGCATTCTGGATCGCAGAAAACGCAGGCCTCGATGGCTCCGTCATTGTCTCCCGCGTATCTGAGATGGCCAACGGTGAAGGCTTTAACGCCAACTCCCTGGAGTACGGCAACCTCATCGATAACGGGATCATCGATCCCGTGAAGGTCACCCACTCCGCAGTGGTCAATGCCACCTCCGTTGCCCGCATGGTTCTTACCACCGAGGCATCCGTTGTGGAAAAGCCGCAGGAAGAAGACAACGCTGAGGCCGGTCACGGCCACGGCCATCACCACCACTAATTCCTGCGCTGTATTTAGCTCAGAGCCCGCCGCACCTTCCCCGTCTTATTGGGGAGGCTTGCGGCGGGCTTCTGGCTTATACGTAAAGCACGCGGGAACATAACCCGTGCGATGCCACGGTAGACCTTTTTAGCCGCCAGCGGCAGCAGGGGAGAGGCTAGTTCACAAAAGGTGCCAAGCTTAGGGTTCCTCCTCAGCCGGAGGCTGCCTCGTCTTTAGCGGCACACCCCAGGGCTTAGCGGGCTCGAAGGCGTCCCTCACGGGGCGTTATTTGCAGCAGGCGCTTGCTACGCAGGGCTAATTCGGAACCCCGGACTCCCGCCCGCCGCGAACGCGGTGTGTGGACTTTGCGCGCTAACTTTAATTTTGGGTTAAACGTTGACCGTTGTGCGGCGACGCTTGCGCAGCGCCACCACGCGCTCAGACTCGCTCATGCCGCCCCAGACGCCATACGGTTCGGCTGAACGCAGGGCGTGCTCGCGGCACAGCTCGATAACCGGGCAGGAATTGCAGATGGCCTTGGCGCGGTTTTCGCGCTGGGCGCGGGCTCGGCCACGCTCTCCGTCTGGATGGTAAAAAACGTCCGAGTTTTCACCGCGGCACGCACCTTGCAACTGCCAATCCCATACATCTGCAGTAGGTCCGAGAAGAGACTTGGACTGAGACACGTTTCTTAATCTCCTTATAACAGGACGAGAATTCTTACGCTGGCGGCCGGTGGAGAGTCATCCGCGAACCGCAACGATTTGTAGTGTGTCGCGTCTTGGTAAACAAAGGGTTACTAGTATTTAACTTCTAGGTATTGTATCTATTTATGGGACTCGTTAGCGCCCATTTACCTGCAATAATGACTAAGGTTAACGAATTATGAATTTTCCTCTTTCTATTGTGCAGGGGCCATAAACCCGCCTTCAAAGCAGGTACAACCGCTGGGCGCGGGTTTCTTGGTGGTGTTTTTCCTTGCTGGGGCATCGCCAAGCAAGGGCAGTGCCGAGGCGGAGGTGTGCAACGCAGTTGTCCCTTTGCGCTCCCTGCCCCAGAGGAAATATGGTTGAATATCGATTTAATAGTCTGCAGAGGGTACACTCGTGAGCGATAAGGATAAAGAGCTAGCGGATCTCGTTCCGCTGGCCGCTGGTGGTAGCCGCCGCGCACTGCAATCTATCCTGCAAATTATTCATCCGCAGGTGCTGCGTTATTGCCGCGCGCGCATCGGTGGCGGGCGCCAGCCCACTGCGGAAGACGTGACCCAAGAAATCTGCCTCGCCGTCGCTACCTCTATCGATTCCTATGAAGATAAAGGCCGGCCGTTTATGGCCTATGTCTACGGCATCGCTTTTAATAAGGTCACCGATGCCCACCGCGCCATGGGTCGCGACCGCTCTACACCCACCGAAGAGCTTCCAGAAAGCACCGCGAACGAGGCGACTCCCGAGGAATGGGCGCTGGAAAATGACGGTAGTAACAGAATGCGCGCGTTGCTCGATACCTTAAGTGACAAGGCAAAAAACATCGTTATTTTGCGCGTGTTCGTTGGTCTTTCGGCAGAAGAAACCGCCGATATCGTGGGGTCTACCCCGGGTGCGGTTCGCGTCGCACAACACCGAGCTCTCGCACAATTGCGAAAGGCCCTTGGGCAACAACTAGCCACTGAGGGCTAAAGCCACAACCCCGCTCTAGAGACACGCGTAAACCTTCAGAAAGGAAGGAGGGACAGAAACCATCATGGCCTCCAAACACTCCAAAAAGAATAACGATGACCTGACGGAGCAGCTCCAGCCCTTGGTAGATGATGATGCATTCCTCACCGAGCTGTCGCAGGGCAAAGACCCCTCCAACGGCAGCGATGAGCTCGCTGGGTTGTTGCTAGGGCTGAAGGGGGACATCGATAAGCAGATGCCGCCAGCCCCGCGCGTGGACGGGGCAGAGGAAGAACCAGAAGTCATTAGTCTCGATAAGGCGCGGTCTCGTCGGCGCAATCGCCCCGTGATGCACGGACTTATCGGCGCGGCCGCCGCCACCGTCATCCTCGCCGGTGCGGGCGGGGTCATGGTTAATTCTGGCGTGTTTGATAGGCCGGATGAGACCCGCAACGTGGAGCTGGCCGGCACCTTAGATGAGATGGAATCCCGCGCGGCAGAGGGAGATTTCGAAGGCGCGCGCGAGCTTATGAAGGAAGCCCGCTCCAAGCTTGAAGAGGCTGAGGGCAAAGAAGAAAATGCCATCGCTGCCAAAGAGGAAGCCGAAAAGAAGCGTCCTGCCCGTCCGAAGACGAAAACCGTGACGGAAACTGCTACTGAGACCGCGCCGGGCCAAAAGCCGCAGGATAACCCCGAGCCAGCACCAAAAACCGTAACGGAAACGCAGTACGAGACCTCAACCGTGGTGGTAACGGAGCAGGCGCCGGCGAATCCGCAGCCGGAGACGCGCGAGCCCGAAGAAGCACCCACCACAACCATTCAGTTGGGGGCGGGCGCCGAGTAATAACGAGGGCGGTGACTTACACGCCCTAGCGGTTTTCTAGGCCGTCGACGTAGCCCAGCGCGTAGTCCCACGGCACGTAGCGGCGCGGGTCGGGCTCTGCCCCCGGTTCGTGCACTGGGGCGAGCTCGCCCGCCAGCGTGGCGCGCATATTGGCGGCCATAATGTCCCACTCGTAGAAGTGGTTTTCCTGGCAGTCTTCACACAAGAAGAAGATGCCATCGATCCCGCGTGGGCCGAGCACACTTGCGAATTTCTCTACCCGAGCGAGATCGTGGATGAGGGCGAGGCGGTCTTCATCGGAAAGCGGCATGACCTGCTCGTCCTCCTCCAGGAAGGACGCAGGGTCATTCGGATCGTCTGCAAAAGGATCGCGGGGCATATTGGCGAAGAAGTTCACGCCTGCGAGCCTATTGAACTTGCCCGCTTAAGGCAATTAACCCCTAGCCTGAATGGTGTCCTTGGCCGGGCACGCACTACAGTTGGGGTAGCCGCTGAACCTGTTTAAGGAGATACCTCGATGAGCGATTACCCTATTCACACTGGTGGAGATGACCCGAACAAGGTAGCCCTGCGCGGCTTGACCTTTGATGACGTGCTTCTTTTGCCCGCCGAGTCCAATATCGTGCCCTCCGAGGTCGATACCGGCGCGCAATTTACCCGCAATATTCGCCTGGGCGTCCCGCTGGCATCCGCAGCGATGGATACCGTGACCGAGGCCCGCATGGCCATCGCCATGGCGCGCCAGGGCGCCCTCGGCGTGCTGCACCGCAACCTTTCTGCGGAAGCGCAGGCCGAGCAGGTAGAAATCGTCAAACGCTCCGAGTCCGGCATGGTCACGGACCCGGTCACCGCCCGCCCCGAGATGACTATTGGCGAGGTCGACGCCCTGTGCGCCCGCTTCCGCATTTCCGGCCTGCCGGTCGTGGATGAGGACGGCACCTTGCTGGGCATTTGCACCAACCGCGATATGCGTTTTGAGCCGGACTTTGACCGCAAAGTCAGCGATGTCATGACCGCGATGCCGCTCGTCGTCGCGCGCGAGGGCGTGTCCAAGGACGAGGCCCTAGAGCTGCTGTCGGCCAATAAGGTAGAAAAGCTGCCGATTGTTGATGCAAATAACAAGCTCATTGGCCTTATCACCGTCAAGGACTTCGTCAAATCCGAGCAGTACCCCAACGCCTCCAAGGATGCTTCCGGCCGTCTGTTGGTTGCCGCGGGCATTGGTACCGGCGAGGAGTCCTATCAGCGCGCCGCCGCGCTTGTCGATGCCGGCGTTGACGCCCTCGTCGTCGACTCCGCCCACGCACACAATAACCGCGTGCTCGAAATGGTCTCCCGCGTGAAGAAGGACTTTGGCGACAAGGTCGATGTCATTGGCGGCAACCTCGCCACCCGCGAGGCCGCCCAGGCGATGATCGACGCCGGCGCGGACGCCATCAAGGTCGGCATCGGCCCGGGCTCCATCTGCACCACCCGCGTCGTCGCCGGCGTCGGCGCGCCGCAGATCACCGCGCTGATGGAGGCCGCAGCCGTCGCCGCCCCCGCGGGCGTGCCGGTCATCGGCGATGGCGGCATGCAGTACTCCGGTGACATCGCCAAGGCGCTGGCCGCCGGTGCCGATACCGTCATGCTGGGCTCCATGTTCGCCGGCACCACTGAGGCGCCCGGTGACATCGTGGTGTACCAGGGCAAGCAGTACAAGCGCTACCGCGGCATGGGTTCCATGGGCGCCATGCAGGGTCGCGGGCTTTCCGGCGAAAAGCGTTCCTACTCCAAGGACCGCTACTTCCAGGCCGACGTACGCAGCGAGGACAAGCTGGTGCCAGAAGGCGTGGAGGGTCGCGTGCCCTTCCGCGGTGAGATCGATGCCATCGTGCACCAAATCATCGGCGGCCTGCGCGCGGCCATGGGCTATACCGGCTCGGCCACCTTAGATGAGCTCAAGACCAAGCGATTTGTCCAGATCACCGCCGCGGGCCTGAAGGAATCCCACCCGCACCACCTGCAGCAAATCGCCGAAGCCCCGAACTACCGCTAGGACAAACATGCGTGAATACGCCGAAATCGGCATCGGCCGCGAGGCCCGCCGCACCTTTGATTTAGACCAGGTCTCCATCGTCCCCCAGCGCCGCACGCGCTCGTCCAAGGACGTGGATACCACCTGGAATATCGATGCCTATACTTTCGATACCCCCTTCGTTTCGCACCCCACCGATGCGCTCGCCACGCCCGAGTTCATCATCGAGATGGGCAGGCAGGGCGGGCTCGGCGTCATCAACGCCGAAGGCCTGTGGGGCCGCCACGAGGACCTCGAGGGTGCGTTGGCGCGCATCTATTCCCAGCCGGGCGATAACTCCACCATTCAGGAGTTGCACGCCGCCCCGCTTGACGATGCCCTCCTTGCCTCCCGCATTGCCCAAGTGCGCGAGTCCGGTGTGACCGTCGCCGTGCGCGTTTCGCCCCAAAACGCCCGCGAGATGGCGCCGAAGGCCATTGCCGCCGGAGCCGAGCTACTGTTCATCCAGGGCACTTTGCTGTCAGCAGAGCACGTCGCCACCGGCGGCGAGCCGCTGAACCTGAAGGAATTTATCGGCTCGCTTGAAGTACCCGTCATCGCCGGTGGCGTGGCGGACTACACCACGGCGCTGCACCTGATGCGCACCGGGGCGGCCGGCGTCATCGTGGGCGCGGGCGTAACGACCAACGCGGAAACCGTCGGCATCGATACCGCCATGGCCACCGCCATTGCCGATGCCGCCGCCGCCCGCCGCGACTACCTTGACGAGACCGAGGGCCGCTACGTGCACATCATTGCGGATGCGGAATTCGATAATTCCGGGACCATCGCCAAGGCCTTCGCCTGCGGCGCCGATAGTGTTGCGCTCGGCCCCCTTCTTGCCCAGGCCCGTGAGGCAGGCGGTAGGGGATGGTATTGGCCGGCTACAGCAGGCCACCCGCGGTTCCCGCGCGGATACGCGCAGTTCGCCGGGGTCGATACCGACCTCGATGTGGATTTCCTTACCGCAGGCGACGCTGAGCCCGCGGCTGCGCCGAGCCTGGAAACCGTGCTGCACGGCCCATCCAGCGAACCATTCGGCCGCACCAACCTTGTGGGTGCGCTGCGGCGTGCCCTCGCAAAGTGCGGGTACACCGACCTGAAGTCCTTCCAGAAGGTCGAGCTCGCGGTTCGCTACTAAGTAGCGTGCGGCGCGCCTCGCACCGTGCAAGCCCGCGCCGCACGCCCCGAATCGCTTCATCTCGCGCAGCCGCGCTGCTGCGCAAGAGGGGCCCTTGCGCACCCCGATTCGCTTGCGCGCCCCGCGCCACCACGGCGCGAAAGCCGCCGCAATGCGCTACATGGGCAAGCGCTTCCTAGGCCGCGGGGCCTATGGGCTAGACTATGGGGCGTGACTAAGCCAAATACTACCCCGCGCCCAGTCCTCGTCGTGGACTTTGGCGCTCAGTACGCGCAGCTCATTGCCCGCCGCGTGCGCGAGGCCAAAATCTACTCCGAGGTTGTTTCCAACTCCGCCTCTATCGAGGAAATCAAAGCTAAAGACCCCGCCGCGCTTATTTTGTCCGGCGGCCCGTCGTCCGTCTATGCCGATGGCGCCCCAGCGCTCAAGCCTGAGCTGCTGGAGCTTGGCGTTCCGGTCTTCGGCATTTGCTACGGATTCCAGGCCATGAACCACATCCTCGGCGGTACCGTATCGTCTACCGGTGAGCGTGAATACGGCCGCACCGATATCGACGTCAAGGGCGGCATCCTGCACAAGGGCCTCGAGCCCACGCACAAGGTATGGATGTCCCACGGCGACGCCGTCTCCGCCGCCCCCGAGGGCTTCGATGTAACCGCAACCTCCGCCGGTGCCCCAGTCGCCGCGATGGAGTGCCCGGCCAAGCAGATGGCCGGCGTGCAGTACCACCCAGAGGTGTTGCACTCGCCCCACGGCCAAGAAGTGCTCACCCGCTTCCTCACGGAGATCGCCGGTCTGGAGCAAAACTGGACCGCCGATAATATCGCCGAGCAGCTCATCGCGGATATCCGCACCCAAGTAGGCGAGGAAGGCCGCGCTATTTGCGGCCTGTCTGGTGGCGTGGACTCTGCGGTCGCTGCAGCTTTGGTGCAGCGCGCCATTGGCGATCGCCTGACCTGTGTATTCGTCGATCATGGCCTGCTGCGCGCGGGTGAGCGCGAGCAGGTTGAAACGGATTTCGTGGCCTCGACCGGCGCCAAGCTGGTTACCGCCGACGAGCGTTCGGCCTTCCTGCAGAAGCTCGCTGGCGTGAGCGACCCCGAGGAAAAGCGCAAGGCTATCGGCGCGGAGTTCATTCGCTCCTTTGAGCGCGCCGTGGCCGGTGTGCTTGACGATGCCCCCGCCGGCTCCACCGTCGATTACCTCGTCCAGGGCACCTTGTACCCGGATGTCGTTGAATCCGGCGGCGGCGATGGCACCGCCAATATTAAGTCGCATCACAACGTTGGCGGCCTCCCGGATGACGTCGAGTTCGAGCTCGTCGAGCCGCTGCGCTTGCTCTTTAAGGACGAGGTGCGCGCGGTGGGTCGCGAGTTGGGCCTGCCGGAAGAGATCGTCGGCCGTCAACCCTTCCCGGGCCCGGGCCTAGGCATCCGCATCATCGGCGAGGTTACCGAGGAGCGCCTCGAGACTCTGCGCCAGGCGGATCTTATTGCCCGCACCGAGCTGACCAATGCCGGCTTGGATGAGCAGATTTGGCAGTGCCCGGTCGTGCTGCTTGCCGATGTCCGCTCCGTCGGCGTCCAAGGCGATGGCCGCACCTACGGCCACCCCATCGTGCTGCGCCCAGTATCTTCCGAGGACGCCATGACCGCGGACTGGACCCGCTTGCCGTATGACGTGCTAGAGAAGATCTCCACCCGTATCACCAACGAGGTCAAGGACGTCAACCGCGTGGTCTTGGATTGCACCTCCAAGCCACCGGGAACCATCGAGTGGGAGTAAAACCCACAAAACGGCATGCGTAGAAGGCGCTCAGTACTTGAGCGCCTTTTCGCATACCTGCGGCTAGTTGCGGGGTGTTACGGGTGGCCGCCAGACGATGCGACCGCCCACTCTTTCTAGCCGCCCGCGCCGGGGCGGGGCATTGGGGTCGTCGTCGTTGATGCCGTTATGGTAAGCACAGCACACGACGAGGTTTTTCATATTGGTCTCCCCGCCGCGACTCCAGGCCGTCAGGTGGTGGACCTGGGATAGATCTGCCGGTTGGTTGCACCCGGGCCAGGCGCAGCGTGGATTTTCCGCGGCCGCCATCATTCTTTGTTTATCGGTGGCCACGCGCGCCGTGCGGTAGAGGTTGACCGGCCCTTCTACCGGATGCACGAGGGTGACATAGCCCGTTTCGCCGTCACCATTGCCGCTACCGCTGGCGTCGCCGTTGCCGTTGGGGCTGGGGCCGGGGGCGGAATAGCCGGCATCGTTAAGCACGCGGCGCAAGTACTCGGTACCGGACATGGTCGCACCGTTGGTGAGATCGAGCTGCACGTCATCGCCGTGGCCATCGCGGATGCGAATGAATTTCTCCAGCGGCACGACGGCGTTGGTGACCACCGTGGAGCGCGCGGCGCTGCCGGCACCGAAGAAGATATCTTCCACCGCCTGCAGCGGCTTTTTATCAGTGGCCGTAATCGCGCCCTGCAGATCCGCAATGAAGCGAGAGGTCCCCGTAATGGCAAGCGTCCAGTAGTCATTGGGCCGCCGGTACGTGCGCACGCCGGGGCTAACCGTGGACTTTTCATCTCGCGCACCCGGCGCCGGGCGTGTTTGATGATGGCGCTCATCTCCGCAGACATCGCACAGCATTCCGCACGCAGCTCCCACGCCTGTTTCTTGCTGGGCGCGCGATTAACTACGCGCTCGATGCCGGCGAGGAGGGCAATGGGGTGGGCGTTGGTGCGGGCATCGGCAATGGCGCGGCGCTGCATCCGGCTAAAGGCGGTGCGGCCGTAGTAGCTTTCGCATAAAAGGAGCAGGTCGGCGGCGATGGCATCGGGCGCGCCGCGCTCCATGAGCTCAGACCCAGAGAGCCCGCGGCACGCGGCGATGATGTCCATGCCGGGCGCGAGGGCGGTCAGGTAGGTCTCGAGTGCGTTCATGCCGCCTACGCTAGGGCGGTGTTAGCCCGCGCTCAATCGGTAGGGCAACCGCAAGGGCACAAACTGTGGATAACCCGGATCCGCAGCGCGAAAACCCGGGGAAATCCTGTGGATAAGTCCCCGCAGTGTCGCATGGATTAGACAAAGGCCAGCCGGCGCGTGCCATCCACGTGGGGGAAGGCGATAAAACTGATGCATGAGACCGCAACCCACACCAGCGCCGAGCCCCACGCGGGCAGGCCCAGGATGGGCGCGAGCATGATGAGAAGCCATAGAATCATCAGCGGTACTAGCTGCGCGATGGTGGGGATGAGATCGGCATCGTGCCGGTCAGCATAGGAGCGCATCTCGCGGCGGTAGGGGTGGGCAAAGACCAAGACGAATGCCGCCACGAGGCAGACCGCGGCCCCAGATAGGGTGGCGAAGAAATGGGTGCGGGTGGTCAGTAGCGCGACGGTGGCGCCGATCAGGATGGAGGATCCGAGGCGCACCCACGGCGGGGTGGGGATGGGGGTTGGATTCTCGCGCATAGCACCGTAGGCCTCGTTCAGGTTCATGCGCTTAAGACTACCATTCGAACATACAGTTGCATGTGTCCGGTTGAGGGTTCATACTGTGTGGGTGAGTCAAACGAACGTTCGCCTAGAAAAAGCGGTGGCAGGGCTGGATAGGTCCGACCGCGTTGCGGTGCTGCGCGCCCGCATGCAGGCGATGGAGCAGGAAGACGAAGACGAGCTGGTAGATACCGTTCCCCAGCTGGCGCGGCTACTTCCCGCAGGTGGGCTCGCCCGGCGGAAGGTGGTCTCGTGCGCGGAGTGTCCCGCGCTCGTGGTGGAGCTTATCTGCCATCTTACGGCCCACGGGGGTCATGTGGGGCTAGTGGGGTGGCCGGATCTTTCTCTCGCACAAGTTGCCGAAATGGGGCAGCTCAACAACGTGGTCACCGTCCCCGATCCGGGCCTGGAGGCATGGGCGGTAACCAGCGTGCTGGCAGAGGGCATGGACCTTATCATCCACCACGGCCCGCCCGGCGAGCTGAGCCTGGCCAAGGCGCGGCCGGTGTGGGCGAAGATCCGCGGCGGGCAGGCCGCGGTGCTGACCGTGGGTGCGCGGCTGCCGGGCACCGCGGTGCGCATTGGGGCGGAGGTGAGTACGTATCGGGGCATCGGCAAGGGCAGCGGGCGCATCCGCGGCGTGGATATTGATCTTGCGGTGGACTCGAAAAAGGGCACCGCACGCGGGAGCCTTACCATGGGCGAGCCCCGCAGGTTGGCGGCCGTATGAGGGCGGCTGCGGTGTGGTTTCCGGATTGGCCCATCCAGGCGGTTGGGCAGGCAGGGCCGGTGTTGATCGCGCGCAATCACGCGGTGTTGGTCTGCGATAGTGCGGCGCGCCGGGCGGGCATTCGGCGCGGGATGCGCCTGCGCCAGGCCCAAGCGATTTGTCCTGAGGTAAAGGTGGTGGAGGCGAACCCGGATAGGGATGGAGCGGCCTTCGCGGAGATTGCGGCGGGCCTGGATGCCGTGGCCTCGTCCGTGGAGGTGCTGCGGCCCGGCCTGGCCATCGTGGATGCGGGCGCGGCGCTGCGCTATCACGGGCCAGAAGCACTGGAGATGCTTGCCGATGCCACCGCGCACGCCGGTTTTGATTCCACCCTCGGCGTGGCAGACGAGATTGCCACGGCCATCATCGCGGCCCGGCACCACGGGGTAGGCGCGGTGTTGCCGGAGGGCGAGTCGCGGGATTTCTTGGCCGCCCAGCCCGTGAGCGTTTTAGCCGCGGAGGCCGCGCTGGGGTTTTCTGCGGAATTTGTGGTCCAGCTGCAGAAATTGGGTGTGCGCCGGCTAGGTGATGTGGCGGAGCTGCCGTTTAAGCAGGTGGTTACCCGGTTTGGGCAGCAGGGAAAACGCGCGCACGAGGTAGCACACGCGCGGGCGGACCGGCGAGTATCCCCGGAAATGGCGCGGCCTGACCTGTCCGTTAGCAGCGAGCAATCCATCGAACGCGTGGATGCGGCGGCGTTCGTGGCCCGGCAACTGGCCGCGCAGCTGCACGTGCGGTTGGCGGAGGCGGAAGTGGTGTGCGTGCGCCTGCGCGTGGTGGCGGAGTTGGCTACTGGCGAAACCGTGGCTCGGGTATGGCGCACTCATGAGGCGCTCACGGAGCAGGCGACCGCGGACCGGGTGCGCTGGCAGCTGGATGGGTGGCTTACGGCGGCGCGGTCGAGCGGCAAGGACGGTGCCGCGATCGTGCGGCTGGTGCTTGAGCCGGTGGAGGTGGCTAGGCCGCAGGCCGATGGCCTCTGGGGCGGGGATGCCTCACAGGAACAGGTCAAGCGGGTGATTTCGCGCGTGCAATCGCAGCTGGGCATAGACCGCGTCTTGCAGCCGCGGGCCGCCGGTGGCCGTGGGGTGGCCGAGCGCATCGAGTACGTGCCCTATGGGGAGCAGCGCGATGCCACGCCGCAGGGCAGCTGGCCAGGCAGGATCCCCGCGCCGCTTCCCGCCCGCCTAGGCGGCGGGCCGAACCACCCGGCCGCGCGCATTCGGCTTATCGATGCCGCCGCGCGGGACGTCATCGTCACCGCCGAGGCCCTCCTATCCTCTGTGCCCGTGGCACTCGGGTGGGGCGCGCACCGCTACCGCGTTATCGGCTGGGCTGGGCCGTGGCCGGTGGATACGCAGTGGTGGACCGAACAGCCGCAGCACGCGGCGCGGCTACAAATTGTGGGCCAGGCTGAACGGGAGCAACGCCAGCGCGCCTGGCTCTTGGTGTGGTCAGAGGGGCGCTGGCGCGTGGAAGCGACGTATTAGGAGCGAATATCTACCACGAGGCGCGTGGGATTTTCTAGCACCTGCACGGAATAAGGCTTGCGCTGGTTCATACCGATGACAAACTGGCTGCGGCCCTCATAGGTGCGGCCGTTGACCACTTGGGTAATAACGCCGCCGGCGGGGGCATCGACGATGCCGATGCGCGGCTCGTCAATGCCGGCCTCAAACGGATAGACCACGCCATCGATATTGACATTGAGCGCGGTATCACCGGCATAGTTAATGGGTTGGCCGGAGCCTTGCTGCTTGGGGTTATCGGCGTAATCCACGAACCAGCCTGGGGAACCCTCGCCCTCGAGCTCGAAGACGGCGCGCTCGAAACCATCGTGCTGGCCCACGCGTACCTTGGTCACCACGAGCTCCGAAGGGGCTTCTGGGCGCAGCGTTTTCATGCTCATATCCGCCTCACCCAGCGGGTTGATGTGCGAGTTTCCCACAGAGGCCGCCATGGTGGTGTCATCCGCTGATTCGGTGCTGCAGCCGGTGAGGAGGGCTGCGGCGGCAAGCAGGATTGAGAGGCGGGCTTTATACATGACCACTAGAGTATAATTTCCATTAATTACTGCCTAGCGTTGGGGGCAGATCTTGACCGAATTGTTGCCAAATATGTGAGCTGAGTTGCAGACGGGTTAGGCTAGGGTACATGACCGATTTCTGTTCAGATTACCAGGTGGAACCGTTGCCCGGCACAGCGAAAAAAGAGTCCGTGTTTGTCCTCTTTGAGTGGCCCGGCGGCTGGTCGCGCGACGTGCTTGATGGCGATACTTTTGGCCCAGAACTCACGGCCCAACTGAAGAAAAAACTCAAGGGCCAGGCCGGGCTGCAATTGATTCGCCGCCCCGGCCGCGATGGCCGCCAAATCGGCACCATGCACCGGTGTTACCTGGTGTGGGCTGAGCAGGGCGTGATGGAATTGGTCCTTTTGACCGGCCCGGAAAAGATTCTGGATCTGGATCTCTCCGCGCCGGGCCGCAATGGGGGAGGAACCCTCGATACGCCCCTGGTTTTGGTGTGCACCCATGCTAAGCGCGATAAGTGCTGCGCCGTGAAGGGGCGCCCGCTCGCCGCGGAGCTGGTGGAGGATTACCCGGATATGGTGTGGGAGACCTCGCACACGAAGGGGCACCGCTTCGCGCCCTCGGTCATGCTCATGCCGTGGGCCTATTCCTTTGGCCGGATGAATAAGGAAGCCGCCGCGCAGATGATTGCGGCGGCGGCGGAAGGGAAATATTTCTACCCGGTCAATCGCGGGCGCGGCATTTTCGGCCCGCGCGGCCAAGTGGCGGAGTTGGCGGTAGCGCGCGAGCTTATCGATGCCTCTGAGGACCTCTACTACGGCCAGCTCTACGCAGAAGACGAAAAGCAGGGCCCCGTGGTCACGCATGCCGATGGCCGGCGGTGGAGCGTGACGCTCGAGCAGCGCGCCGTGGAAGGAGTGGTTTCTTCCTGCGGCGACGCACCCAAGACCGGCAAGGCGCTTGTGGCCACGGATGTGGAGCTTATTAGCGGCGCATAACCTTGGAGGATAGCCAGTTGCCAAAGAACTGCGCTGCCTGCACCAGCACGATGATGATAAGCGTGGCCACGACGGTGACTTCCCACTCGAAGGCGCGGTAGCCGTAGACGATGGCGAAGTCACCCAGTCCGCCGCCGCCGACGTAGCCGGCCATGGCGGACATATCCACGATGGCGATAAACAGGAAGGTATAGCCCAGAATCAGCGGGCCGAGGGCCTCCGGGATAATCACGGAGGTAATGATCTTCCACGGTGAAGCACCCATGGCGCGGGCGGCCTCGATAACGCCTGGGTCGATGGCCACGAGGTTTTGTTCCACCACGCGCGCTACGGAGAACGTGGCGGCGATGACCATCACGAAGGTGGCCGGTTCGCGGCCGATGGATCCGCCCATCACGGCGACGGTGAGTGGCTGCGCAAACGCCAGCAAAATAATAAACGGGATGGGGCGAACGAAGTTCACCAGCAGGTTGACCACCAGGTAGACGGCCTTATTTTGCAGGATGCCGCCCGGGCGGGCGGTGTAGAGCAAGATGCCGAGCCCCAGGCCCAAAATGCCGGCGACGACGAGGGTGGTCGAGACCATGATGAGGGTGTCGACGATGGCATCGACAAGCGATCCGCCCAAGCGGTCCCAGTCGGCGGCGGCGAGATAGTTGACGTTCATCGTTCAATCTCCTCAATTTGAGTGGTGGCAGATAGGGCGCGGTAGAACTCTTCGATGGCGGCGTCGTCACCGCTCAAGCGCACGGTGAGCTTGCCAAAGGAGTGCTGTTGCAAGGTGGTAATACCGCCGTGGACGACGGCGATGGATACGCCCGCATCCTTCAGCTTGGCGGCGGCGCCGAAGAAGCCGGATTCCTCGGTCAGGTTGATGGTAAACAGGCGGCCTTCATGAACGAGCAGGTCATCGGTTTCCACCACGTCGGGCTCATTGCGCAGCGAGGTAGCAACGAACTTGGCGGCCACGGCGGTCTGGGGATTGGAAAAGACCTGGTAGACGCTGCCTTGTTCTACGACGCGGCCATTTTCCATCACCGCAACCTTATCCGCGATGGAGCGCACGACCTCCATTTCGTGGGTAATGACCACGATGGTGATGCCGAGCTCCTTATTCACCCGGCGCAGCAGGTCGAGGACCTCCTGCGTGGTGGTGGGGTCGAGGGCGGACGTGGCTTCATCGGCAAGCAGCAGCGAAGGATTCGTGGCCAGGGCGCGCGCGATGCCCACGCGCTGCTTCTGGCCGCCGGAAAGCTGTTCCGGGTAGCTTTTCCCCTTATCTCCCAGGCCAACAAAATCCAGCAGCTCCTGCACACGCTGTTGGCGCTCGCGCTTGCCGATGCCCTGCAACTGCAGCGGGTACTCAATATTGCCCGCCGCAGTGCGGGAGTTCATGAGGTTAAACTGCTGGAAGATCATGCCGATATTGCGGCGGATGCCGCGCAGCTTCTTTTCGGACATGCCGACGATATTCTGGCCATCGAGCAGCAGCTCGCCGGAGGTGGCCGTATCCAGGCCGTTGATCATGCGGACCAAGGTGGATTTGCCGGCGCCGGAGTAGCCGATGATGCCGATGATCTCGCCGGAATCGACGGTCAAGGAGACATCGTCAAGAGCTTTGACCTCGGCCTTTTTCTGTTGGAAGACCTTGGTGATATTGCGGAACTCAATGCGAGTGCCGTTCTGGGTGGAATCTGCCACGGGTTGCGTCCTTAGTGAGGAAGTGCCAAACCCCGCCGGGGTGAAAACCGGCGGGGTAGAAGGCAAGGGTGATTAGTCCAAATCTGCTTCGAGCTTGTCCAGGATTTCCTGGAGTTCTTCTGGGGTGCGCTCGACCTCGACGGAGGTACCTGCGGAGTCCTCGTCGACGCCCTTTTGTACCGCATCGGAGTGCCACAGCTCGGCGAGCTTCTTGATGTCCTCGTTATCGGCGTCTTCCTCGCGAACGGCAAAGACGTTGATATAAGGCTCAGCCTCTTCGGAGTTCGGGTCATCCTGGAAGACGGCGGTGGCCGGGTCGATGCCGGCGCGCTCCAGGAAGGAGTTATTGATAATCGCCGGGGTGCCCTCGCCATGCGCGGATGGGGTCTGGGCTGCATCGACCGGCACGACCTTGACCTTGGACTTCTTCTCATCGATGTCCAGCGGCGTTGGGGTGATAAGCCCGTCCTTCTTCAAGGTGATAAGGCCAGCCTGGACCAGCACGTTGATGGCGCGGCCCTGGTTGGTGGAGTCATTCGGGATGGCAACTTCTTCGCCCTCAATGCCATCGAGGGAGTCGTGGCCCTTCCAGAACAGCGCCAGCGGCACGATTTCGGTGGCGACGATGGGGACCAGGTTGGTGCCATTGCCGTGGTTGTACTCGGCCAGGAACTTCAGGTGCTGGAAGTTATTGGTGTCCAGCTCGCCCTGGTTTAGGGCCTGGTTCGGGGTGTTGTAATCCGAGAAAGACTTGATGTCGATGTCGTAGCCGGCGTCCTTGGCTTCTTGCTCAAAGGCAACCCAGGCCTGCTTTGCATCATCGGTGGTGCCAACGGTGATGGTCTTGTCATCATCTGCGTCGGAGGAGCAGGCCACAAGGCTGGTGGCGGCGACGGTAACGGCGGCGGTAGCGGCCGCTGCGCGACGAATCTGCATGAGGTCCCCTTACATGTAGGAGTTTAAATAAATTGACCGTTTAGCAATCTAGCAATAAGCGAACCGCTTTGTCTATTGAACGCGTCTCATCGTGCCGGGTTGTATAGAACATTAATTCGACATTACCCTGTGAAGGGTGAAATTTAATGGTGGAAAGGCGCTGCCGTGGTCGCGTTTAGAAAGGATACTATCCGGCAAGGACGCTGCCGCGCCCGTCGCCGTGCATCACCTCGGCGGCGGCGATGAGCCTGTCCAGCGCGGGTATTCCGCCGTGCCCTTTGCGGAGCTGCACGCGGTAAGCTCCTATAGCTTTCTCGACGGCGCCGCCGAGCCGGAAGAGCTGGTCGCCCGCGCCCTAGAGCTTGGCCTCGAGGGGCTGGCTGTTGTGGATCGGGATGGCTTCTACGGCCTGATGAAATTCGCGGAAGCCGCAGCTAGGGCCGGACTTTCGGCCATATACGGCGCGGAGCTTTCCCTCGCGGAGGCCCCAGTGACCGTGCTGGCGCGCACGCCGGAAGGCTATCGCCGCCTCTCTCGCCTTATCGCCCGCGCGCGGATGGATGCCGGGGAGAAAGGAGGCGTTGCCTACCCGCCCCTAGACGCCGTGGCGCGTGAGCTAGAAGAGGAGTGCTTTTTCCTGCTGGGGTGGGAGGCTATACAAAAAATCGATCACGTTCTCGAAAGAATAAAAATAGACAGCATAGTTCTCGAATATGCGTGCACAATGTCTCCCGAAGATGCGGATCACCACAGTTTCCTGGATAAGTACAATAATCTCCGCGCCATCGCAACCGCTCGACCTGCGGCAGCAACGCGCGACCAGGTAAGGCTCGCCGCCGCTAAACGCGCCTTGGCGCACCGCCAATCCTTAGAGGAAGCCGCACCGGATGCCCACCCGATGGGCGCAGGCTGGATGCGCTCCGGCGAGCAGATGGCCCAGTTGCTTCCCGGCCGGCCCGAGCTTATCGCCGAAACCGTGCGCCTTGCCCGCGAGTGTTCCTTTACCTGGGGTGCACTTGCGCCCAACCTGCCGGACTTTGTCGTCCCGGAGGGGCATACCGAGATGAGCTGGCTCGAACACGAGGTGTGGCGGCGCGGTAAAAAGCGCTACGCCTCGCGCCCGCCCGAAATACAGGCCAAGGCGAAAAAGCAGATGCGGCACGAGCTGGGCATCATCAAGCAGCTGGGCTTTCCGGGCTATTTCCTCATCGTCTGCGACCTGGTGGATTTCTGCCGCCAGGAAAATATCCTCTGTCAGGGGCGCGGCTCGGCAGCTAATTCCGCCGTCTGTTTCGCGCTGGGCATTACCAACGCCGAGCCCATTTCGGCGCAGCTGCTCTTCGAGCGCTTCCTGTCGCCGGATCGCGATGGCCCGCCCGATATCGACATCGACATCGAATCCGGCCGGCGCGAGGAGGTCATCCAATACGTCTATCGCACCCACGGCCGCGACCGCGCCGCACAGGTGGCTAACGTCATTACCTACCGCCGCAAGGGTGCTACCCGCGACGCCGCCCGCGCGCTGGGCTACCCACAGGGCTCGGCCGATGCGTGGTCGAAGGGCATAGCCGAGCCGCCTGCCGATGTCTCCTTACTCGCCGAGCAATTCCTCGACCAGCCGCGCCACCTCGGCATCCACTCCGGCGGCATGGTCTTATGTGACCGGCCAATCGCGGACGTGGTGCCGATGGAATGGGCCCGCATGGAAGGCCGCTCCGTGCTGCAATGGGATAAGGACGATTGCGCCGCCGCCGGGCTGGTGAAATTCGACCTGCTGGGCCTCGGCATGCTGGAGGCGCTGCACCACATGATCGATGCCGTGCGCACCACCACCGGCCGCGAGGTGCGCCTGTGGGAACTCGACCTAGCCGAGCCCGCTGTCTATGACATGCTCTGCCGCGCTGATGCCGTCGGCGTCTTCCAAGTGGAGTCCCGCGCGCAGCTGGCCACGCTGCCGCGGCTCAAACCGCGCTGTTTCTTCGACCTTGTGGTGGAGGTCGCGCTCATTCGCCCCGGCCCCATCCAGGGCGGTTCCGTGCACCCCTACCTGCGCCGGCGCGATAGCCTCGAGCCCGTGACCTATGACCACCCGGTGCTGGAGAAATCGCTGGGTAAAACCCTGGGCATCCCGCTTTTTCAAGAGCAATTGATGCAGATTGCGGTGGATGCCGCCGGTTTTACCGGCGCCGAGGCCGATGACCTGCGCCGCGCCATGGGTTCGAAGCGCTCACCGGCCAAGATGGCCGCGCTGCGCAGCCGCTTTTTCGAGGGCCTGCGCGCCACCAACGGCATCGACGGTGAAGTCGCGGAGAAGCTCTGGGCCAAGATCACCGCCTTTGCCGCCTACGGTTTCCCGGAATCGCACTCGCAGTCCTTCGCCTCGCTGGTGTATTTTTCCGCGTGGTTCAAGCACCACTACCCGGCGGAGTTCTGCGTGGGCTTGCTGCGCGCGCAGCCCATGGGCTTTTATTCGCCGCAGTCGCTCATTCAGGATGCCCGGCGCCACGGCGTGCGCGTGCTGCCGGTGAGCATCAATGATTCCGGCGCGCAGGCCAGGGCGCTGCCCACCGGCGAGATCCGGTTGGGCCTCAACCTCATCAAGGGGCTGGGGGACAAGGCCGCCGAGCGCGTGGAGGCCACAGCGCCTTTTAGCACCGTCTCCGATCTGTCGCGCCGGGCGGATCTTAGCGTGGAGCAGGTGGAGGCGCTGGCCACGGCGGGGGCGCTGGAGTGCTTGGGGTTGGAGCGCCGCCAAGCGCTTTGGCAGGCTGGCGTCGCCGCCACCGAGCGCGAGGGCATGCTGCCCGGCACCTCCGCGCTCGCCTCACCGCACCTGCCCGGCATGTCGGTGTTCGAGCTGATGGCTACCGATGTCGCCGCTACCGGCGTCACCCACGATAAGCAGCCTATGGAGCTAGTCAGGGCCGCGCTTGGCGATGTCCTGCCTTCCTCCCGCCTTCCCCACGTCCCCGATGGCACCCGCGTGCGCATCGCCGGCATCATTACGCACCGCCAGCGCCCGCGCACCGCCTCCGGCCTGACCTTTTTGGGAGTGGAGGATGAAACCGGACTGATGAACGTGATGGTCTCGCCCGGGCTGTGGTCCCGCCAGAAGGTGCTCGCCCGTACCGCCCGCGCGCTTATCATCCGCGGCATCGTGCAAAACGCCACCGGCGCGGTAAGCGTGGTCGCGGATAAGCTCGAGCCGCTGGACTTTGGTGATTTCCTCTCGCGCGGCTCCCGGGATTTCCGCTAGTTTTCTCCGCATCGAAGCCCAAAAGCGGTGGCCAGGCCGAGAAAAACATCGCCGGCCGGTACTAGACGCCGGCGGCGAGTTAGTTAGCCATTAGGAATTCTTCCTATAGATTTCCGTGGACGTAGGTCAAAGTACTGCATAAACCCAACATAATGACAAGGTTTTCTATTCCACTTCGAAGATATCGCCCGGCTGGCAGTCCAGTGCCGCACACAGTGCTGCAAGGGTGTTAAAGCGTACGGCCTTGGCGCGATTATTCTTCAGAACGGACAGGTTAACTGGGGTGATACCTACCTCTTTGGCGAGCGCCGCTCCGGTAATACCGCGCTCTTCCATTATCCGGTCGAGGTGGCAGATCACCTGGGGTTCTTGCTCCTCAGACAAGGCCTTCAACCTCCTCTTCGAGCTTGCTGCCGCGCTTGATGGCAACTGAGAAGAGCTGGAGAGTGCAGACAAAAAGGTAGGGCAGCGCAAGCTCGCCTAATGGGGTTCCGCTCTGGTTGGCCCACCAGTCAATGTCGAGCTGCGAGGAAGCCCAGTTATTGCCCATACCTTCGAGTGGGAAGCGTCCGATAAACCAGACAAGGATTCCGATGGTCATGCCGTTAAGAAAGCGGATGTTTTTCGTATTGAAAACCTGCCCACGAAGCATCGGTTTGACCAAACGGTAGGCAAAGAACGCGATAATCAAGATTCCTGCAATCTTGAAGACGAGCCCCGCAGTGAGCATCCAGAATGGCCCGCCGTCGAGGTTGTGCTTGCTTAGGCCTTCCGGGATGGCCGCACTCAGTGCGGTGGAAAAGCGTCCGGTGACAAGGTCGCGCAGGTAGGTGGGGCCGAGGATGATAATGGTGAACAGGCAGAGGGCGGCCGCCGCGTTAATTTCGCGTCGCTCAGCTTGAGAGGTGGGCTGTGGGGTGGTCATGACAATCCTTTCCGTCGATTCCTTATCGACTTTCGATGTTGTCGTAATTCGATAATATCGACTAACGATAAGTTGCGCAAGGGTGCGAGACCGATTGCTACTGTCAGTAGCTATGAGCGAAGAAATGAACCCCGTCTCGCCGCGTTTGGTGAAGGTGCGCTACATCCGCCACCTGGGCTGGACGGTTATTTCCGCCGCGGCGGCCGCAGCGGCAGGGTACTGGTGGACCCCGTGGTTCTACTGGGCGGCGGGGCTCTTCACCGTCCTCTTTTTCTGGCTGCTCTGGCTCATTCCGGCCCAAGTGCGCCGCATGGGCTGGTGCGAAACCGACGATGAGCTGCTCATTACGCGCGGCAAGCTGTGGCATTCTTTCACCGTTGTGCCCTACGGCCGCATCCAGTTCGTGGACGTGACTGCCGGCCCCCTCGAGCGCGCCTTCGGGCTCAAGGAGCTGCAGCTGCACACCGCCTCCGCAACCACGGACGCCACGGTGAAGGGTTTGGACGCCCCGCTTGCCGATGCCCTCCGCACCCGCCTCACCCACCACGCCCGCGAACGGATGAGCGGGCTATGAGTTACCACCGCGTCCACCGCTTGACCCCGCTGCTGCAGCTGTGGTCGGTCATCCTGGCCGTCATCGCGGCTTTTGCCTTAAACGTCAATATGGAGGCGCTGCGCGGAATCTTTGCCTTCGTTACCGGCGAACACAGCGCCGCGGACCTGCGCGATATCGGCCTCGCCCTAGCCGGATTCATTGCAGTATGCGCAGTGGTCTGGCTCGTATCCGGCGTGTGGTGGCGCCAGATGGGCTACCGGCTGGGCGAGGAGGAACTCACCTTGCGCCGCGGGGTTATTTCGAAGCAGCAGCGCACCGCGCGCTATGACCGCACGCAGGCGGTCGACGTCGTCGAGCCCGTTATCGCCCGCCTTTTCCGGCTCGCAGCCGTGCGCGTGGAAACGGCCGGCGGGCAGTCGTCCGCCATCGAAATCGCCTTCCTGAAAAAGCGCGATGCCGAGGCCCTGCGCGCCGAAATCCTCTCCCGCGTCCACGGCGAGCCGCGGGAGCGGCCGACTGAGGAGCAGCCAGCCGAAGAAGAGGACAACGTCCTTATCCCCGAAATCCCCATCGCGCGTTCCCTGGCCGCGGCCGCTTTGCACGTGTCCACGATCGTCCTCATTGCGGCCCTTGTATTCCTCGTGGTCACACCGATGTCCCTGACCATCACGCTGCCTATCCTTTTGGCCACCGTCCCGCGCGCCTGGAACGTGATTGACTCCTCGTGGCGCTATACCGCCAGCCTTGAGGATGGCGTGCTCAATATCACCTACGGCCTTGCCGATCGCCGCCGCCAAAACATCCGCCTCGAGCGCATCCACGCCGTCCAAGTCACCCAGCCCTTCCTGTGGCGGCCCTTCGACTGGTACGAAACGCGCGTGTCGGTCGCCGGCTACGGCGGCATGGCCAGCGGCGAGGGATCGGGATCGACGCGCATCGTGCCCGTCGGCAAGCGCAGCCAAGCCCGGCAATTCCTGCCCGCCGACGCCGCCCCGACCTATGCCTCGCCCGCGCGCGCCAAATGGGTCTCGCCCATCGATTACCGGCAGCAAACCGTCGCGCTGACCGGCGACTATGTCATCGTGCGCGCCGGCCGCTTCAACCGCCGCGTCCAAGCCATCGAGCTGCGCCACATCCAGGAACTCACCCTGCGCCGCGGCCCGATATCCCAGCTGCTCGGCCTAGCCACGGTGGAGCTCGACCTCGTGCAGGGGCCCGTGTCCATGGCGGCGCGCAACCTCGCGCTTGCCGATGCCCACGCGCTGCTTAACCGCCTGCGCTCCCGCGACCTGCCAGAACTTACACCGCTCCCTTAAAACCAAGCTGGCGCCACGCCTCAAAGACCGCGGTAGACGCGGAGTTGGAGAGGTTCATCGAGCGCCTGGCCGGGATCATCGGAATGCGCACCTGATCGGTGATGCGCGGATGGTTGACATGCTCATCTGGCAGGCCGGTCGGCTCCGTGCCAAAGAGCAGCACGTCGCCGTCCTGGTACTCAACCTCCGTAAACCACTTATCCGTATGCGTGGTAAAGGCGAAAACGCGCGCGCCGGGCAGTGCCTCCATGCACGCGTCGAAATCCTTGTGGATCTGCACATCTGCCAGGTCGTGATAATCCAGCCCGGCGCGCTTTAAGTGCTTATCGTCAAAATTAAACCCCAGCGGCTCAATCAGGTGCAGGCTCGCGCCTGTCACCGCCGCGGTGCGAATGGCATTGCCGGTATTGGTCGGGATGACGGGATTATCAAAGACGATGTGCAGCTGGCTCATGCCTTCAGTCTAGGATGGGGGCTATGAGCGCTACCAAACTAGATGGCACCTTGTACCGTGACGAGATTTTTGCGGACCTCGCTGAGCGCGTGGCCGCCCTGAAGGACAAGGGGATAACCCCTGGCCTGGCCACCGTTCTGGTGGGTGAGGACCCAGGCTCCCAGTCCTATGTAAAGATGAAGCACCGCGATTGCGAAAAGCTGGGCATCAACTCCATTCGCAAGGACCTGCCGGCGGATATTTCGCAGGAGGAACTCGAGGCGGTCATCGATGAGCTCAATGCCGATGACGCCTGCACCGGCTACATCGTCCAGCTCCCGCTGCCCAAGCACTTGGATGAAAACGCCATCCTCGAGCGCATCGATCCGGAAAAGGACGCCGATGGTCTCCACCCGGTCAACCTGGGCAAGCTCGTTCTCAATGAGGAAGCCCCGCTGCCGTGCACCCCGAATGGCTGCCTGCACCTGCTGCGCCGCTTCGGCGTGGAGCTGGGCGGCACCAAGACCGTCGTCATCGGCCGCGGCGTGACCGTCGGCCGCCCCATTGGCCTGATGTTGACCCGCCGCAGTGAGAACTCCACCGTTACCCTCTGCCACACCGGCACGAAGGATCTTGCCGCCGAAACCCGCAATGCCGATATCGTCATCGCCGCCGCCGGCCAACCGCACATGCTTACCGCGGACATGATTAAGGAAGGCGCCGCGCTTCTCGATGTCGGCGTATCCCGCGTCGACGGCAAGCTCACCGGCGATATCGCCCCCGATTGCTGGGATAAGGCTGGGTTCGTCTCGCCCAACCCAGGCGGCGTCGGACCGCTCACGCGGGCCTTCTTGGTGCGCAACATCGTTGAGCGCGCGGAAAAGCTGGCGTGAATTTAGACAATCCCCACGACGCGCACCTGAAACCGTCCCCGCTGCCCGCTTCCGTGCAGTGGGTGGCCATCGGGCTCTTCATCGCCGGGGTGGCCTTGTCCGGCGGCTATGCCATCTTCGAGTATTGGCGCCGAGCTACCTTCTTGCTCGGGCTCGCGCTGCTGTGGCTGACGGTGGTGCGCCTGACGTGCGATTCGCGCCGCGTCGGCGTGCTGGCGGTGCGCTCGCGCCGCTTCGATGCCACCTTTACCGGGGTCATCGGTGCGCTGATGGCCTTTCTCGCCTACTCCGTGGACGCGCTGGGCAGCTAGTTATCCACAGGTGATTGTTTCAGTATCACCAATCTGCGGCGTGTCGCGCGGCTATCCACAGCCGCCGCGCACTTGGCCTCGCGCCCTCAGCTACCCGCGGTTTAGGCTCGGGGCCATGATTTCGGATTACCTCGCAGCGATAAACTCCCCGATGGCGCTCATCGGGGAGTGCGCTGGGCTATCCGAAGCCGAATTGGTAGACCGCGGTTTTAGCGATAAAGAGGCAGCGGAATTCGCGCGCTTGGCAGATACGTATTTTGGCAAGACATCGTTTAGCGCCAAGCAGCGCGCCGCCCGAACGACCGCGCTCCCGCTCGATGCGCTGAAAATCATCGAGGTGCACGCGCAGAAGCTGAAGACCCAGCGCGCGGCGTGGGCCCTGCGCGAGGAGCTGTGCCGGCTCAACGTTTCTACCAGCGAGATAGAAAAGCGCGCCCGCCGCCGCGTCAAGGAGGAGCGCACACAGAAGCGCGCGGAGGGCGTGCGTCTTACCCGCCGCACCGATGACCTGTGGACGCTGACCATCACCGCGGAATCGGGCCTGGTGGCTGAGATTAATAACCACGTCTCCACCGTGGACGATGCGCGCCGGGTATTTGCAGAGGGCGCGGCCGCCTCCACCATCACTACTAACGTGGTCCTCACGCTAGATGACATGGTGAAGGTTACCCACGGCGAGGACGACGTCACCCTGCAGCTGACTAACGGTGCCACCATCACCGGTGCGCAGCTAGCGGAGCGCGCGCTTGCCGATGCCGGCCTCATCACCCTCATCCACCCCGTCACCGGCCCCGTGAACCTGTACCACACGCGCCGGCTGGCCACCTGGAAGCAGCGGCAGATGGCGATGGCCGAAAATCCGGTGTGCCCGTGGCCTGATTGTCATATCCCTGCCGATGAATGCCAGGTTCACCACCTGCAACCGTGGCTGCTCGGCGGCGAGACCAACTCCGAGAACTTGACCATCGCCTGCAAGTATCACAACGCCGTCAACGACGATGACCCAAATGCCCCGCCCCGTCGTGGGCGCCTAGAGCGCCACCCGCACGAAGGCATCGTGTGGCGCCCGCCCTGGGCCCGATAAAGAACATTGCCGAAGCCAGCGCAGTTAAACCTGCGCCGCTCCGGCGATCCTTCTGTATGCCTTCTGCAAGGAGTCCGGGCTAGCCACTTACCGTGCCCCCGTTCCGGACCCCGCCACTATCTGCCTCGCGCCGCGTCCCGTTCGTGCGTCGAGCCACCAGTGACCGTAAACCGCTGGCGTAGGCGATGCGGAATTGCGCACGCGCCGGCGTGTAGGCGGGGTTGGCTAGATGGCGTAGTCGATTGTGCTGTCCGCGTCCAGCGGGTGCGGTTGGGACAGGGTGAGGAAGTTGCGCAGGATGCGGTCCATCTGGCGCGACTCCGTGAGGAACGCATCGTGGCCGACGGGAGAGACTACCTTCGCCATGGCCAGCAGGTTGCCTAGGTTCCGAGAGAGGTGTTCCTGCTGGTGATAGGGATAAAGGATGTCCGTATCGACGCCCACGACCATGGTCGGTACCTGCGAAGAACCCAGCGCGCGGTTCAGGCCGCCGCGGCCACGGCCGATGTCGTGGCGGTTGAGGGCCTCGGTAAGTGTGACATAGGAGCCGGCATCAAAATGATCCGCCAGCTTCGAGCCCTGATAATCCAGGTAGGAGTTCACGGCGAAGCGCTGGTCGTGCCGGCGATAGGGCCCAAGGGGTTCTTCGTCGGTTTGGGCCTGAACACCAAAGCGCTCATCAATTTCCTGCTCGCCGCGATACGTCAGGTGCGCGATGCGCCGCGCCGCCGCGAGTCCCTCGCGAGGGCGCTGGGAGGAGGAATAATAGTCGCCGCCGTGCCAGAAGGGATCGCGTTCAATCGCGGAAATCTGCGCCGACTGGATACCAATCTGCCACGCGGAGGCGCGCGCGGAGACGGCGATAACGCACGCAGCATCGACCGCCTCCGGGTACATCAGCGTCCATTCCAAGGCGCGTGCACCACCCATAGAACCGCCGATAATCGCATGTACGCGCGTTATTCCGAGTTCTTCCAGCGCCTTTTTCTCCGCGGCCACCAAATCGCGAATGGATAGCGCCGGAAAACGCGATCCCCAACTGCGGCCATCTGGATGCGGGGAGGAGGGGCCGGTGGATCCATTGCAGCCACCGAGTGCGTTCATGGCGATAACGCACCACTTCGTCGTATCCAGCGCCTTGCCTGGGCCAATGAGATCGCACCACCACTCGGCCACATCGGCGTTGCCGGTCAGCGCGTGTTCCACCAAGATGACGTTATTTCCGCCGTGCGGATCGCCGAGGAAATGGCCGAAGCGGTGGTAGGCGATGTGGGCATCGGAAAGCGTGGCGCCTGCTTCGGTGCGAAAATCGCCGATACTTATACAGCTCATGCCAGTGCGTTAAATCCCAATTCGAGGTCAGCAATGATGTCGTCGATATCTTCAATGCCCACAGACAATCGGATGGTCGACTGCGCAATGCCCGCCGCGGCAAGGGCAGCATCATCGGACTGCGAGTGCGTGGTGGTCGCCGGGTGAACGGCGAGCGAGCGGGTATCGCCGATATTGGCGAGGTTGGAGTGGAGTTTCAGGGCATCGATAAACGCCCATGCTTCCTCGCGCCCGCCGTCGATATCGAAGGACAGCACGGAGCCGGTATAGGAGTAACCCAGCTTCTCCTTGATCTTCTTATACGGCGAGGAATCCAGGCCGGCGTAGTTGACCTTCGTCACCTTGGCGTGGCCTTCCAGGTACTCGGCCACGGCTTGGGCGTTGGCATTGTGCTTGTCGATGCGCAGCCCTACCGTCTCAATGCCATTAAGCGTCAGCCATGCATTGAACGGAGAAATGGCGGCGCCGGTATCGCGCAGCAGGCCGGCGCGGGCCTTGAGCGCGAAGGCGGGGGCGCCGAGGTCGGCGTACTTCAGGCCGTGGTAGGCCTCGTCGGGGGTGACGAAGTGGGGGAATACCGGCTCGCCGTCGCGCTCGACGGTCCAGTCGAAGGAGCCGCCGTCAATAATCGCGCCGCCCACCGCAGAACCGTTGCCGGTGTAGAACTTCGTGGTCGAAACCACGACGATGTCCGCGCCCAAGTCGAGCGGGCGGGCCAGCGCTGCGGTGGCGATGGTGTTATCCACGATGAGCGGGACCTGGTTAGTGTGCGCGACCTCGGCGATGGCGGGGATATCGAGGACATCGGCTACCGGGTTGCCAAAGGTCTCGCCGTAAAAGGCCTTGGTATTAGGCTGTACGGCGTCCTGCCAGGACTGGGGGTCGTCCGGGTTTTCCACGAGGGTGACGTCGATGCCAAGGCGCTTGAGCGTGACGGTAAAGAGGGTGGAGGTGCCGCCGTAGAGGCGCGGGGAGGAAACGATGTGATCGCCTGCCGAGGCGAGGTTGAAAATGGCCGCGGTCTCTGCGGCCTGGCCCGAGGCAAAGGCCACGGCGGCCACGCCGCCTTCAAGGGAGGCCAAGCGCTCTTCCAGCGCATCCTGCGTTGGGTTGGTCAGGCGGGTGTAGATGGGGCCTGCATCGGAGAGGTTAAAGCGGTTGGCCGCGTGCTCGGCGTCATCAAAGACGTACGAGGTGGTTTGGTAAATCGGCACATTGCGGGAGTTGTGCGCGCCGTCGAGGTTTTGGCCTGCATGAACGGAGCGGGTGGCGAAGGACCAGTCTGCGTTGGAGTTATCGTATTTCGTCGTCATGCCACGCAAGACTAGACCAAGCGGTATGTAACGTACAGCACCCCGCTGCGAAACCGCAGGGTAGTCAGAGAATAAAAATAGACTAAGCGGTAAATTTCTCGCCTGGATTTAGCCGCTTATAGCCCTGTACTCCGGCTTTGGTGAGCATGGTGTCGAAGGCGGTGCGGCCGACATCGGAAAGCACGGCGTCATGGATGGGGATCGTGACCGCGGCGCCGACGCGCTGGGCATAATCGGCGGCCTCCGCGGCCTTTACCCAGGGCCCAGCGATGGGCAGGAGCAACACGTTGGCCGGGTGATCGATGTACTGATCGCCCGGGTGGAGCAGGCCACCCAAGTAGTAGCCCACGTTGGCCGGGCGCGGGATATTCGGGTGGATCGGCGCGTGTTGGCCGCCGAGTACTTCGATGTCGAGGCCGGCGACGGTGATGGTCTCGCCCGGTGCAACCGCGGTACCGCGCCCCAGCTGTTCGCAGGCTTCGGCGGGCGCCCAGAGTGGGGCATCGGGAAGCCGGTCCGGGTCTAGGTGATCTGCATGCGCATGGGTAATGAGCACCGCATCGGCGTCGGGAAAGGCGGGCGTCATGGTTCCGGGATCGATGAGGATACGCCCGCCCGGCGCCGCAACTGCGACGCAGGCGTGGCCAAGCAAGCTAAATTCCATGCGTCCTAGCCTATCTACTGCGGGTCTTTTTCGTCCTTGCGGCGAAATAGGTACCAGATGCCGAGGATTGCGCCGAAGAGCAGGATTGCTGAGGCGATAAAGACCATGGCGACCACCATTGTGCGGTGTGGATCGTTTAAGAAAATCATGCAGACGATGGCGGCGAGGAAAATCGCGGCGAATAATGTGATGAGCCAATTGCGCTTGGTGTGCTCTGCGAATGTCATGCATTAATTGTTACGGAAAAACCGGGGGTAAACAAGCTGGGTGGGGATTCTGGGGGCGGAACCCGGCTATATGGTGCACCGATTTTCCCAATAATGCTCGCGTGCGGGCTGGCCGATGTGGGCGAATGGGGGTAGGGGCCTTCCGTTCGACTATTTAACACCGCTTTGTCCGTTCATAATGATGTATGTCGAACTCTCTACAACTGTGAAAAGGACACTTTATGGCCACCACGACTGGGGTTGAGGACCGGAAGAAACCGGTCCTCAAGGTGAGCAACGTGTGGGTGCAAGGCATTGCCCTCGTCATGATCTTTGGCTTTTTGGTCATGGGATTTTTGGCGTACCGCACCTATGACGCATCCATGCCGTTGCCGGAAAAGATTGTCTCCGAATCCACGGGCGAAACGGTCTTAACCAAGGAAGAGATCACTAACGGCCAGGCGCTGTACCAGGCCCGCGGCCTGCAGCAATACGGCTCCGTGCTGGGCCACGGCGCCTACCTGGGCCCGGACTATACGGCGGAGTACCTGCGCCGCGCTCTCGATCACGCCCGCGAGGAAAACGACGCGAATGGTATGCCCGATTTCGTTGATTCTTCCGCTACTCCCGAAGAGGCCGTGGTAGAAGAATTCCGCACCAACCGCTATGACGAAGAAACGGGCGTGCTGGAGTGGACCGATAACCAGATTTCGGCATTCGAGGCCAATAAGGACTACTACGCTCAGTACTTTGGCCCCGATTCCCACAACAGTGGCTTGCCGTCGGACTTTATTACCGATGAGCAAGACATCAATAACCTCGTAGGTTTCTTCGGTTGGACCGCGTGGGCTTCGGCGGCAGAGCGTCCGGGCCACGACTATTCCTATACCAATAACTGGCCCGCGGAATCGCGCGTGGACAACGGCCCGACCGCGGACCTCGTGGTGTGGTCGGTGCTCTCGCTCATCGCGCTCATCGGCGGTACCGGCCTGATCTTTGCGATTTACGGCCGGTGGTCCAAGTCCATTGGTTGGCATTCGGAAGAAGCACCGAACCTGGACTTCAAGCAGCCGGGCGAGGTCGGGCTGACCAAGTCGCAGAAGGTGGTGGCCTGGTTCGTCCTGGTCATTGCGTTGCTGTTCTTAATCCAGGCGCTGCTGGGTGCGGCCAGCCAGCACTATCGCACCGAGCTCACCGGTTTCTTCGGCATTCCGCTGCAAGAGATCTTGCCGTATAACGTCTCGCGCACCTGGCACCTGCAGCTATCACTGCTGTGGACCGCCGGCGGCCTGTTGGCGGCGGGTATCTTCCTCGCCTCCTTCGTGGGCAAGAAAGAGCCGAAGAAGCAGCACTGGCTCGTCTGGTTCCTCCTGGGAGCCATCGCCGTAGTGGTCTTCGGGTCGATGGCCTTTGAATGGCTCTCCACCATGGGCTATATCGAAGAGGGAACGCTATTTTCTCAGCAGTGGGAATACCTCGATCTCCCGCGCTTCTTCCAAGTCCTGCTCACCATTGGCATGTTCGTGTGGATCGGCATCATCTACCGCCAACTGCGCGGGCGGTTAAAAAATGAGCACAAGTCTAATATGCCGTGGTTGTTCTTCTTTGCGGGCCTCGCCATCCCGGCGTTTTACGCGGTGGGCAACCTGGCTGGCTCGGAAACCCACATTTCCGTCGCTGAATTCTGGCGCTTCTGGGTGGTCCACCTGTGGGTGGAGGACTTCCTGGAGCTATTTACCACCGTCATGGTGGCCTACGTCTTCGTCCTGCTCGGCGTGGTCCGTGAAAAGATCGCCCTGGGCATCATCTTCTTGGACGTCATCCTTTATTCCACCGGTGGCGTGCTGGGTACGATGCACCACCTGTACTTCTCCGGCACCCCGGTCGAGCACATGGCCCTGGGCGCGTTCTTCTCGGCCGCCGAGGTGGTCCCGCTGACGCTGTTGACGGTGGAGGCGTGGACGTTCATGCAGCTGGGTTCCCGCCAGCGCGCTTCTGGGGAGCGACCCTTCCCGCACCGTTGGGCCGTGATGTTCCTCGTTGCCGTTGGTTTCTGGAACTTCTTGGGCGCAGGCATCTTTGGCTTCCTAGTCAACCTGCCTATCGTGTCCTACTACGAAATCGGTACGGCGCTGACGGCCAACCACGCCCACGGCGCAATGATGGGTGTGTATGGCTTCCTGGCTGTAGGCCTGTCGGTCTTTGCACTGCGCTATCTCATCCCCAAGGACAAATGGTCCGATAAGGCCATGGGCTGGGCTTTCTGGCTGCAAAACCTGGGCCTGTTGTGGATGGTGGTAATTTCGCTGCTGCCACTGGGCATCATGCAGCTTTACGAGTCCGTCGGCTCCGGGTACGTGGAGGCGCGTTCGTTGGGCTATATCACCCAACCTGGAAACTTCGTTATGGAGTGGCTGCGCCTGCCTGGCGATGTCATGTTCCTCATCGGCATCCTGCCCTTCCTTTGGATGGCGCTGCGCGGGGTGCTCTACAACAAGGACATCCCCACGGTGGATGAGCACCCGACTAACCCGCTGTTTAGCATCATTACCCCAGACGAGGACGACCACGCGGGCGAGGTTCCCGTGGGATCCTCGGTGGGACTGGTTTCTGGAGGCAAGGGGCGAGTCGACAAGCGCAGCTCCACGGGCCGGCGCTACGGGTACGTTGATGAGCGCGGTGCCTTCGTAGAGGAGGAAGATCCCGATGCTGAGCGCGGCGATTCCGCCACCGCGCCGCGCCAGGAATTTGAATCGCGCACGAAGTGGGGCGGTACCTACCGCTCGGATAAGAAGGACGACTAATGCCGGGTGCATTTACCGTACTATCCGCGTGCTACGGGCTCTTCCTGCTCGCAGTGGCCTGGGTATTCGACCTGCTGGCGCAACAAACCGCCAACCGCACCATGTCCAACCAATCCGGCACGTTCCGGTACATGGAAGACCACGATGCTTGGCGATGCCCCGAAGATCACTGGCTCTGGCCCTCCAGCTTCGACCCGGAAAACCGCGTCATGCGCTACCGCGCGAACCCGACCGTGTGCAATACCTGCCCGGTCAAGCAGCAGTGCACGGTCTCGCACCATGGCCGGGAGGTCACGCGCCAGTTGGATCCGTGGCCGCACTCGGATTCGGGGCGCTTCCACCGCGGCATCGCGCTGGCGGTGGCGGCGATGGGCTACTTGCTGCCCTTGGCCTCGCTGATTAGCTACCATTCGCCCGCGGAAGTGGCGTTGACGCTGGCTACGGTGCTTATCATCACCGGTTTCGGCGTGTACCCGCTGGCCCGCCACCTGTGGAATACGCCCTCGAACGCGCCGCAGCTGGTGGTGCCGGAGATGGATAACCGCGAGGCGGAGTTGGCGGCGCAGGTCGATCGCTATGGTTCGAAGTACGGAAAATCCACGCGCTACCGCTCGGTGCGTCAAGAACTGGAAGGGGAAATCTAAGTGTCCGCTCCCGTATTCTGGCCGATCGTCATCGGCATCATCCTCGCTCTCATCGGGGTGTTTTTGTCCTACTCGCTCAAGGTGATTAAGCAGTATGAGCGGGGCGTGACCTTCCGCTTTGGCCACCTGCGACCGATGCTGGAGCCGGGGCTGCATTTCTTGCTGCCGGGCATCGATAAGCTGGAGCGCGTGGATTTGCGCGTGGTCACGCTGACGATTCCGCCGCAAGAAATCATCACCAAGGACAACGTGTCCGTGCGCGTGAATGCGGTGGTCATGTTCGAGGTCACCGATTCGAGCAAGGCGGTCCTCGAGGTAGAAAACTACGCCGTGGCCACCTCGCAGATTGCGCAGACCACCCTGCGTTCGCTTTTGGGTCGGGCGAGCCTCGATGACCTGCTGGCCCACCGCGAGGAGCTTAACGAGGACCTAGCGGCGATCATCAACGGCCAAACCGAACGGTGGGGAGTGTTGACCCGCATCGTGGAGATTAAGGACGTGGAAATCCCAGAGATGATGCAGCGCGCCCTGGCGCGCGAGGCGGAGGCGGAGCGCGAGCGCCGCGCCAAGGTCATTTCGGCCCACGGTGAGCTGCAGTCTTCCCGCGAGCTGCGCGAGGCTGCAGAGGAGTTGGGCAAGGCCCCGGCGGCGCTGCAGCTGCGCTACCTACAAACGGTCCTGGAACTCGGCGCGGACCAAAACTCCACCATCGTCTTCCCGCTGCCCATAGACATCATGGGCGGGTTCATGGAAAACCTGGGCACCTTTAATAAGGGCTTCAAGGAATTCAGTGAGAACTTCTCGCACGCGGTGAATACGGAAAAGCCTGCGGACTAGGCATTTAAGAATGCGGCCCCTGCCCAGCGGAGGGGCCGTTTTTCTGTGCCTCTCGAAGTTGCGCGATGGCCTGCGAATTCTGCTGGATGTCTTTGGTATTGCGCGAGACTTGCACGATTAAATAAATGGCACCGGCTATAAGTCCGATGAAGATAGCTAGCGGGATGAGCATGAGCAGAAGTTCGAGCGGGCCAAGCATCATTCTTACGTCTTTCTGTGCGAGGGCATTTAAATTCAGGCTAACATTCGCGTTGCGCGGCGGCGACCGCGCTCAGGCTGCGGCGCAGATCGTCATCGCTTAGGTGGCCAAAGCCTAAAACCACGCCGTCTTCGGCGTCCACGCCGCCCCAGTATTCGCGCAGCGGGGTCAGCTTGATGCCGCGGGCGGCGGCCCGCGGGACGATGGCCGGGTTGCACAGCAAAACCGCATGTAGACCGCCATTGATGGGCAGCAGGCGCGCGCCGGGGAGAGAGCCCAGGGCATCGGCCACGAGGTCGCGGCGGCGCTTGTAGGTCCGGCGCATGCGTCCGGTGTGGCGCCGCAGCGCCCCGCTGGCCAGGTAATGGGCGAGCGCGGCCTGCGGGATGGTGCCGACCGGCTGGCCAAAGATATCGCGCTGCTTGTCGATGCCCCCGCGCAGCCCATCCGGGATCACCACATAGCCGCAGGCGATGGACGGCGAAATCACGGTGGAAAACGTACCGAGCAACACGGTGCGCTCTGGGGCGAGCGCAGCGAGCGCGGGCAGCGGCTGACCCACGTAGCGCAGCTCGGAATCGAAGTCATCCTCGATGAGTAAAGCGCCATGCTGGCGGGCCCAGGCGACGAGTTCGGCGCGGCGTTCGGCCGGCAGCGAGGCGCCATACGGGTACTGGTGGCTTGGGGTGACAATCAGCGCGTCGAGGTCGGTATCGGGAACGGTAACGCCATCGGCATCGGTGGGTACGTTCACCAGCTCATGGCCAAGCGCCTGCGGGATGCGCCGCAGGCTGGGATAACCGGGCGATTCGACGCCGACGCGCAGCGCGGTACCGAGCGTACGCAGCACTAAAGCGAGGCCATCGCGGGCGCCGGCGGTAACGACGATGCGGCGCGGATCTACCCGCAGCCCGCGCATGTAGCGCAGGTGGTTGGCGATGTGGTGGGGGAGTGGAGGGGCATCGGAAAGCGGCTGGGCGGCGGCATCGCGCCAGGCTGCGCGCCATTCGGGGGTGATGATGCCGGCGGTATCGGGCAGGCCGGGCGTCAGTTCCAAAAGGTCAGGCGCGGCAGCGGGCTGCGGCGCGGGCTCGGGGCGCGGCGGCGGGCTGTGAGGCAGGCGGGGATTGATGACGGTGCCGGAACCAACCTCAGCGCTGAGGTAGCCCTCGGCGGTGAGCTGCTCATACGCGGTAACGACGCTGCCCCGGGAGACGCCGAGCTGGGTGGCCAGCGCGCGGGTGGAGGGGACGGGCTCGCCGGGCAGCAGGGCGCCGGAGGTGACATCGGCGCGCACGGCGGCGGCGATTTGCACCGGCAGGGCGCGCGTATCGGCGGGGTCGAGGCGCAGGGGCATAAAAACAGTATAAGTGGTACAACCCAACACGCGGGAAATGGTTCTTTACTTGTACCACTTGGGCAGGGCAGTATAGAGCGCATGACCGAAAACATTGCGACCACGCGCGTGAAACGTGGACTAGCTGACATGCTCAAGGGCGGCGTCATCATGGACGTCGTGACCCCGGAACAGGCGCGCATCGCCGAGGATGCGGGCGCCAGCGCCGTCATGGCACTTGAGCGCGTGCCTGCCGATATCCGCGCCCAGGGTGGCGTGGCCCGCATGTCCGATCCGGAGCTTATCGAGGGCATCGTCGACGCCGTATCCATCCCCGTGATGGCGAAGGCGCGCATCGGCCACTTCGTCGAGGCGCAGATTCTGGGCGAGCTCGGCGTGGACTTCATCGATGAGTCCGAGGTGCTCAGCCCCGCCGATTACGTCAACCACATCAATAAGTGGGACTTCGACGTGCCATTCGTGTGCGGTGCGACCAACCTGGGCGAGGCCCTGCGCCGCATCACCGAGGGTGCGGCCATGATTCGCTCCAAGGGCGAGGCCGGCACCGGCGATGTCTCCGAGGCCGTCAAGCACCTGCGCACGATTCGCGCGGAGATCGCCCGACTGCAGCACCTCGACCGCGATGAGCTCTACGTTGCCGCCAAGGAACTCCAGGCGCCGTATGACCTGGTAGCGGAGGTTGCGGAGACCGGTAAGCTGCCGGTCGTCCTCTTCGTTGCCGGCGGCGTGGCCACGCCTGCCGATGCCGCCCTCGTCCGCCAGATGGGCGCCGAAGGCGTCTTCGTGGGCTCCGGCATCTTCAAATCCGGTAACCCGGCGGCGCGCGCGGAGGCCATCGTGAAGGCCGCCACGCTTTATGATGCCCCCGCCGAGCTCGCCAAGCTTTCCCGCGGCCTGGGCGAGGCCATGGTCGGCATCAATGTCGGCGATGTGCCGGCACCGCACCGCCTGGCCGAGCGCGGCTGGTAATCGCGTGGCACACCCAGAAGAAGCAAGCGCTACGATCGGGGTGCTCGCGCTGCAGGGAGGCGTGGAAGAGCACCTGCGCGTCCTTGACGGCTTGGGGGCGGGGACGCGCCGGGTGCGCGTGCCGCGCGACCTTGAAGGCCTGGATGGGCTGGTGATTCCGGGCGGGGAGTCGAGTGTCATCGACAAGCTCGCCCGCACCTTCGGCGTGGCCGACCCGCTGCGCGAGGCCGCGGCCGCAGGCCTTCCCGTGCTCGCTACCTGCGCCGGGTTGATTTATTGCGCCCGCGAGCTGGATAACCCCTCGCCAGGCCAGCAGACACTGGGGCTGCTCGATATCACCGTGCGGCGCAATGCCTTTGGCAACCAGCGCTTTTCCGCCGAGCGCACCGTGCCGGTCGTGGTCGGGGAAGAAACTCTGCCCATCGAGGCGAGCTTCATCCGCGCCCCGCTGGTCACCCGCGTCGGTGAAGGCGTGGAGGTCATCGCGACCGTGCCGCACGACGGCGCGGAGGAAGCGGTCGTGGGCGTGCGCCACGGCGCCGTCACCGCTTTGAGCTTTCACCCGGAAGAAAACGATGAGGCGCGCGTGCACGCCGCCTGGCTGGCCAGTATCCGCTAGGCGCCGGATAGGCCGCGGCGCTTGAGCAGCGGAGCGACGTCCTTATCGCGCCCGCGGAAGTCGCGGTAGGCCGCGCCGAAATCGCGGGAGGCGCCGCGGGAGAGGATGAGGTCCCGGAACTTTTGTCCTGCGGCGCGTAGATCGCTTTGCTCCTTGAACCACTCGAAGCCATCGGCATCGAGCGCCTCGGCCCACAGGTAGGAGTAGTAGCCCGCGGAGTAGCCGCCAGCGAAGAGGTGGTTGAAGTACGTCGATCGGTAACGCGGGGCGATGTGCGGGTTATCCAGCCCCACCGCGCGCAGGGCCTCCTCCTCGAATGCGTCCACGGCCTCCGGGGTGGCCTCAAGTGCCGCGGCGTCCTTGGCGCTGAGCGAATGCCACGCCAAATCGATAATGGAGGCCGCCAAGTACTCCGAGGTGGCAAAGCCCTGGCCAAATTCGGAGGCGGCGGTCACGGCATCGAGCAGCTCATCGGGAATCGGCTCGCCGGTGTCGACGTGGCGCGCATACTGCTTGACCAGTTGCTTATCCAGCGCCCAGTTCTCATTGATCTGCGAGGGGAATTCCACCCAGTCGCGCGGGACGTTGGTGCCGGCGAAGGTGGGGTAGTGGACATCGGAAAGCAGCCCGTGCAAGGCGTGGCCGAATTCGTGGAAGAGGGTGTGCACCTCGTCCAGGCTCAGCAGGGGCTGGGAACCATCGGCGGGCTTGGTAATGCCCAGCACGTTGACGATGACCGGCTTGCGCTCCAGCAGGCCTGATTGGCCCACAAACTGGCTCATCCACGCGCCACCGCGCTTGGTGGGGCGGCCGAAATAGTCTGTGAGCAGCAGGCCAATTCCCTTGTCTCCGTGCTCGACGTTATCTCCGTGTTCGCCCTTATCTTCGTGTTCGACACTCTTGTCGAACACCTCCCAGACGCGCACGCCCTCGGCATAGCCCTCCAGGTCCTCGCGCGGGATAACGGTAATGCCGTACAGGCACTCGGCGGCGGCGAATACGCCCTGGGTGAGGACCTTGTCCAGGGGAAGTACTGGCGCAACTCCTCTTCGTCGAGCGAGAAGTCGCGGGCGCGGACCTTGGATTCCCAGTAGGGCCAGTCCGCGGCGTGGAAGTCTTGCTCGTTGAGCGTGGCTTCCTCGGCTAATAGCTTGTGCTCGCCGGCGGCATTGGCCGCGGCCGCGGGGGCGAGGTCTGCGAGCATGTCGCGCGCGGCGTCGGCGCTGCCAGCGGTTTCTTCCGCGATGACGTAATCGGCGTGGGAAGCATAGCCCAGCAGCTCGGCGCGTTCGGCGCGCAGCTGGACGGCCTCGATAAGCCCTGGAATGTTGTTTTCGGAGCCTCTGCTTGCCGATGCCGCATAGAGCTTCTTCCGCGCCCCCTCCCTAGCCAGGCGGGACTGCTCCGATTGCACGGTGGGCAGCTCGAGCGGGATGACGTAGCCTTCGCGGCCTAGGGCCTTGGCATCCGCCTTGGCCGAGGCGATGCGCTCCGGCGGCAGGCCCTCGAGCTCTTCCTCCGTGAACTCGACGGCGTGCTCGCGCGTGGAGGCCATGAGATTGCGGCCGAATTCCTCCGATAGGGCGGACAGGCGCTGGTTGATATCGGATAGGCGGGCCTTGCCGGCGGCATCGAGATCCGCTCCTTGGCGTGCGAACGTGCGCAGAAGGTGCTCGTGCAGGCGCGCGCCCTCCTCATCGCCGGCGGGTGGGGTGGCGTCCTTGATGCGCTGGTAGAGCTTTTCGTCCTGGTACATCGCGTCGTAGTGGGCGGACAGGCGCGGATAGATATCGGCGGCGATCTCTTCCATCTCATCGGTGACGTCCGTGTCAGAAAGGTTGCCAAAGACCGCCATGACGCGGTCGAGGTCTTGGCCGGAACGCTCGAGGGTTTCCACGGTATTTTCCCACGTGGGCGCGGCGGGATTTTCAGTAATGGCGGAGAGCTCGGCATCGTGGCGCGCGAGCGCTTCGTCGAAAGCGGGGCGGTAGTGCTCGACTTTAATCTCCGCAAACGGCGGGAGTTGGTAGGGCAACGATGAAGGGTGGAGTAATGGATTAGTCATAAATGACCAATGTACCCATTAACTCCACCATCTGTGATGGCTTTCATTAAGAAGGCTAGCTCACCGTTACTAGCTCCGCGTCTTCATCCTGCTCCTTCTGCGGCGGCGTGGCCTTTCGCTTTCCGGTATTCATCAAGATGATATCTAGTACGAGGAATGCGGCAAGGGTAATGCCCAAAAGCGGCATAAATACACCGACAGTTGCGGCAAAGAGAGCGCCCAGGCCGGTGGTGGCCCAGGAGAAGTGCCGCTTGGAGCCAGGTGCAAATTGCGGCCGGCGCTTCCACCACATGTAGTAGCCCAGAACAACCATGGCGGCGATGGCGAGGCCAAGGGTAAAAAGGGCGATCTGCAGCGGCAGGCCAAACATGATGCCCATGTGCAGGTAGATGCCCCAGCTGCTGAGCTTGCTAAATAGCGGCAGCTCGGAGAAGGGCAGGCGGTCGATGACCTCGCCGGTGGAACCGTCGACGGATACCTCATCAGAGGTGTAGCGCCACTCGACCCAGCGCTCGCTCACCTTCCACCCCGAGTCGGTGTCCTCCGGGGCGTACAAGCGCAGCGGGCCGGTTAGGCCTTCCGCGCGGCCGGTGGCGTAGACGCGCTCTGCCTGCTCGGCGATGACCTCCGGCTCCGGAGCCTCGCCCGCAGCTTCCGCATCCCCACCGTGAGCGCCGTGGGCACCGTGGCCTTCGTGCCCGGCGTGGGCATCGTGTGTGGCATCGGCGGAGGAATCGGTGGTGAGCGCGGTTTCTACCGGCGTAGCCTTCCAGTTCATTTTCTCCACCACGGAATTGACGTTCCCGCCGGCCAGTTGGGACCAGGTGATGCCGGTAGCTGACAAGCCAATGAGCCCGATGAAAATCCATGCGCCCATCGTGGAGTGCAGGCGGGTGGCCTTCCAGCGCTTGGAGCGCTGCGGCTGGTTCTTTAGCGGCGCGGCCGCCTTCTTGGGCCGGCGGCGAATCCACCACATGTAGAGCCCGCCGCAGGCCAGGACCCACAGCCAGGAGGCGGCTAGCTCGGAATAGAGCTCGCCCGGCTGGCCCAGGTGGAAGCTTTCATGCAGCGAGGAGATCCAGCGGCGCAGCGGCATTTCACCCAGGCCAGAATAAGTGAGGTAGTCACCGATGACCTCGCCATCGGCCGGATTAATAAAGACGGTGCGCTGCAGGCTCTCGTCGATGCCCGGATCCGCCACCAGCACGCGCGTAGAGTCCGTCGCCGATTCCGCCGGCCATACCTGGGAGACCGGCATATCCGGGTGTTCCTTTTGGGCGGCGCTGATTTGGTCCTCCAGGCTTACCGGGTTATTAACTTCCTCGACGGTCATGACGTCGCGGTAAGCAAACTTTTCCAGGGTCGGCGCCAGTGCATAGAGGCAGCCGGTCAATGCCGCGATAAGGATGAAGGGGCCGACGAACATTCCGCCGTAGAAGTGTATGCGTTGGATGAAGGAACGCAGAGCCGTCCGACTCATAAAGTAGTTCTCTTTCGTGCTTAGTGGTCAGTTGCATGGACGCTGATATCAACTGCACTAATAGTCGGAACTTAGGCAACCCTGGTTCCCGGAGAGCGAAAATTTTTTCAGTCGTGTGAAAGGGATGTGAAAACTAGACAGTGAAGAAGCTTTTACTTCTTCAGGTCATCGATGAACGGGGGTGAGCAATGGCTTTCATTATGAGAGCTCGAGGTGGAAACTAGTGAAACCGCCTTGGCCATCGGGAGTACCGGTGGCGGTGATGGTGCGGTCGGTGGGGATACCGGAGATATCGAGAAGCAGCGTGAGCGAGGACATAACGTGGTGCTCGCTGCTTTCAATATTCGTACACTCGATGCGTGCTAGGGTGATGTCGCCCTCGCCGAGCTGGAGTTTCTCTCGGAGGACATCGGGCTGTGATTCCAACAGGTCGAGCAGGCGCGGCTCGGCTTCCTCTACGACGCTGCAGGGTTCGATGAGGAAGAGTTCGTCGAACAGGTTGGGAAAGGCTATCTCCGTGTCGTGGGCGGGAATGAGAGCTCCTGTCACATTGCTCAGGCGGTAGGAGGCGGGTGCAGAGTGTTGGTGACCGTTCCACAGCAATGTGAGGTCGATGAGACCGGCGTCGCCATGCTTGACGACGGCCCTCGGGCACTCTGGCCTGTCAGGGCACTCAGGGGAAACGGGGAGGAAAACGACGGTGTCAAGCCGCAGGGCCGTGCGGCGAGCTGCCGCGAAGTAGTTATCCCATGATTGACTCTCGCGGCGCAGGGGCACGAAGGGAAGCTCCGGCCATAATTGAACTGAATGCCCGATTTGGCGAATCATTGCATGCGCGAGATGGGGGTCCGCAGAACTCACGATGAAGACGCTGCCGGGAGTCAGCGGAGGAAAGAACTCCCGCATCTCAGGAAACGGGTACATGTCAGCTCCGCGTGGTGAAGAGGAGATACTCGATGGCATCGGAGGGCAGATCGGGGCGCCACTGCTCGAGCACAGAGTGCACAGTGGCCAGGTAGAGCTCGTACTCCGTAGTGCGCCACCCGCTGTGGATGGTCCAGCCCATAGCGTTCGCGACGAAGCGATCCAGGATTAGTGGGGTAACCTCGCCTGGCTGTGGTGGATGGGTGAAGTACAGCAGTTTAGTGAAATACGCGGGCCCCAGTCCGGGGACGCGTCTTCCGCGGCCTGAGTCGCTGTTATTGAAATACCGGTACGCGGCCACGGGGTCGGAGGGCATTCCGGCGACAGCATCGAGGAGCTTGTTGGTGTTGGAGGGGATGGTCAGCGGAGTCATAGCGCGGTAGCGCATCAGCCCGTTGGTGCCCGTTCCCCAAGCGGCCAGGGTAGCGAAGAAGGCGAGTATATCCGCAGATGAATCGAGGTTGCCGGCCGCAGCAAACACCTGGCCGCGGGTGAGTGTGCCGCGGGGCGAGTCAGTGTTGAACACCGTCGGCAGAGGCCCGAGATGCGGGTGCTGAGACCACCCCTCGCGCCACGCAGCGGCGTCAATGGTGACCTGGTGGCTGAGGACGTCGGCGTAGGAAAACGACGACGCCGCGCGCTCCACTACGGAGAGGATACGCGCGGCGGTCGGAAACATGATGGTAGAAAGAACTACTTCTTCAGGCCATCGATGATCTCGTTGAACTGTGCGACAGGCCGCATGACAGAGGAGGTCTTCTCGTCGTTGGGCCAGTAGTAGCCGCCGAGGTCGGCGGGATCACCCTGGGCATCGATAAGAGCCTGGGAAATCTCATCGGCCTTGCCGGAAAGCTCGGAGGCAACGTCCTTGAAGGCGGCCGCGAGATCGGCATCCTCGGTCTGGTTAGCCAGCTCCTCGGCCCAGAAGGTAGCCAGGAAGAAGTGGGAACCGCGGTTGTCGTTCTCGCCCGCCTTGCGGGATGGGGACTTGCCCTCGTTCAGCAGGCGCTCGGTGGCCTTGTCCAGGGTGGTGGCCAGCACGCCGGCCTTTTCGTTGCCGTTGGTCTGGTTCTCGTGGCGGAAGGACTCGGCCAGCGCCAAGAACTCACCGAGGGAGTCCCAGCGCAGGTGGTTTTCTTCCTGTACCTGCTGGACGTGCTTCGGGGCGGAGCCGCCGGCACCGGTCTCGAAGAGGCCGCCGCCTGCCATCAGCGGAACCACGGACAGCATCTTTGCGGAGGTACCCAGCTCGAGGATAGGGAAGAGGTCCGTGTTGTAGTCACGCAGCACGTTACCGGTCACGGAGATGGTGTCCTCGCCGCGGCGGATGCGCTCGATGGAGGTCTTGGTAGCGGTGACCGGATCCTGGATCTCGATGTCCAAGCCCTCGGTGTCGTGGTCCTTGAGGTACTTTTCCACCAGGGACTGGATATTGCGGTCGTGGCCGCGCTCCGGGTCGAGCCAGAAGATGGTCTTCATACCGGACAGGCGCGCGCGGTTGACGGCGAGCTTAACCCAGTCCTGGATCGGCTCGTCCTTGGTCTGGCAGGCGCGCCAGATATCGCCGGCCTCGACGTCGTGCTCGATGAGCACCTCGCCCTTGGAGTTGCGGACCTCAACGGTGCCGGCTGCGGGCACCTTGAAGGTCTTGTTGTGGGAGCCGTACTCCTCGGCCTTCTTAGCCATCAGGCCGACGTTTGGCACGGTACCCATGGTGGTGGGGTCAAAGGCGCCGTTTTCCTTGCAGTCTTCGATGACGGCCTGGTACACGCCGGCGTAGGAGGAGTCCGGGATAACGGCGAGGGTGTCTTGCTCCTCGTCGTTCTTGTTCCACATGTGGCCGGAGGTGCGGATCATGGCCGGCATGGAGGCGTCAATGATGACATCGGAAGGCACGTGCAGGTTGGTGATGCCCTTGTGGGAGTTGACCATGGCGAGATCGGGGCCATCGGCAAGCGCGGATTCGAAGGCTGCCTTGATTTCCTCGCCATTGTCGAGCTTGTCCAAGCCTTCCAGGATGGAGCCCAAGCCGTTTTCGCCGTTGAGGCCGGCGGAGATGAGCTCGTCGCCGTACTTATCAAAGACATCGGCGAAGTAGGTGCGCACGACGTGGCCGAAGAGGATGGGGTCAGAGACCTTCATCATGGTGGCCTTCAGGTGGGTGGAGAAGAGCACGCCCTCTTCCTTGGCGCGCTTGACCTGCTGCAGCAGGAACTCATCGAGGGCCTTGGCGGACATGAAGGTGCCGTCGATGACCTCGTCCTTAAGAACCGGCAGCTCCGGCAGCAGGGTCTGCTCGCCGTCAGCGGTCTTCAGCACGATGGACAGGGTATCTTCCTCGGGGATGATGACGGACTTCTCGTTGTGACGGAAGTCGTTATCGTCCATGGTGGCGACGTTGGTCTTGGAATCCTTGGACCACTCGCCCATGCGGTGCGGGTGCTTCTTAACAAAGTTCTTTACGGCCTCCGGCGCGCGGCGGTCGGAGTTACCCTCACGCAGGACGGGGTTAACAGCGGAGCCCTTGACGGAATCGTAGCGGGCCGCGATGTCCTTTTCCTCGTCGGTGGACGGGTTATCCGGGTAATCAGGCAGGTCGTAGCCGGCGGCCTGCAGCTCAGCGATGGCCTTCTTCAGCTGCACCAGGGAAGCCGAAATATTCGGCAGCTTGATGATATTAGCCTCTGGGGTCTTGGCCATCTTGCCCAGCTCAGCCAGGGCGTCTTCCACCTTCTGGTCCTCGGTGAGGCGCTCTGGGAACTGCGCGGCGATGCGGGCAGCCAGGGAAATATCGCGGGTTTCTACGTCAATGCCCGCGGTGGAAGCGAAGGCCTCCACGATGGGCTTGAGGGAGTAGGTCGCCAGAAGCGGCGCCTCATCGGTACGGGTCCACGTAATCTTAGCCATGATTCTCCTATTAAATGTGGGAAAATTTCTTCAGGTGACCAGATTACCGATTTTGTCCGCTCCATGTGGAGCGCTCGGTACATTCCGGGGCTGGGTGGCATCGGTCACGGGGCCATGCGCTGGGTAAATCTCTTCACCTGTCCACGCCCTGAACATGCTTTATCCGCAGGTGGGGTGTATCGTCGCCCCTCGTGAAAATTATCGATCAGTTAAGCCCGCGCAGCGCCCATGAACACCGCATTCACCGTCGGCCTTTGCCCCGCCAGACGGAGATTTCTACTGCGCGCCGCACCATCGTCATGGTGGCGATGGCCCTTGGTGCGTTTGCTATCGGTACTACCGAGTTCGTCTCGATGGGCCTGCTACCGCTGATCGCGGAGGATTTCGGGGTTTCTGAGGATACCGCCTCCACGCTGATTACCACCTACGCACTCGGTGTAGTGGTCGGTGCGCCCCTGATTGCGGCCTTTACCGGCAAGCTCCCGCGCCGCCGCCTCATCCTCTTGCTCATCGGCTTTTTGGTGGTGGGCAACCTGCTCTCGGTCCTCGCGCCGAATTACTGGGTGCTCATGGTGGCTCGATTCATCGCCGGCATGCCCCACGGAGCGTACTTCTCCGTGGCTAACCTGTCCGCGGCGTCGATGGCCCCTCCCGGCGGGCGCGGCAAGGCCATGGCTTTTGTGGGCATGGGGCTTGCCATCGCCACGGTTATCGGCGTGCCCGCGGCACAGGCCCTGGGTTCCGCGCTGGGGTGGCACGCGGCATACCTAGTGGTTGTGGTCATCGGTCTTATTACCGCCGTGGCCCTGTTCTTCCTCATGCCGCACATGACGGAGATGAAACAGACCGATATCCGCACCGAGTTCGATGCCTTTAAAAACAGCCAGGTGTGGCTCACCGTCATCATGGGCGTGGTGGGTTTCGGCGGCATGTTCTCCGTCTACACGTATATTTCCTGGACCATGACCGAGGTCGCTGGCCTGAGCGATAGCCTGATTTGGGTCGTGCTCATGGCCTACGGCATTGGCATGACGATAGGCAATGCCTTCGGCGGTTGGTTGGCGGACCGCAATCTCGAATTCGGGATCATTTTCGCCCTGGCCAGCCTGATCATCATTCTTACGGCCTTCTATTTCCTTTCCGGCCACGCCATCCCGGCCACCATTTGCTTTGGCATGGTGGCGTTTATGGGTTCCACGTTGGTGCCGTCGCTGCAGCTGCGTTTGGTCCACGTGGCAGGCGATGCCCAGACCTTATCCGCCGCGCTCAACCAGTCCGCGCTCAATATCGCGAATGCAGCCGGTGCGACCATCGGCGGCATTGTCGTCGGCGCGGGTCTGGGCTATTCCGCCCCGGCGCTGGCGGGCGCCGGTTTGGCGGCCGCGGGTTGCGTTGTGTGGGCGATAACAATGTGGGATAAAAAACGCCTTGCAGGCCGCAGCTAGAAGTACCACCGCACACGCCTATATTCTGGAGCACCATGAGCCTTACCATCGCTAGCGTCAACGTCAATGGAATCCGCGCCGCGTGCAAGCAGCGCAACGAAAACAACCCCGGCATGAATGCCTGGTTGGAACAAACCCCGGCCGATATCGTGCTGATGCAAGAGGTACGCGCCACCCCGGATCAAGCCAGAAAGGCCCTGGCACCCGCCCTGGAAGCAGGCTGGCACTTGGAGCTTGCCGATGCCGCCGCCAAGGGCCGCGCCGGAGTAGGCATCCTCTCTCGCACGCCGCTTGCCGATGTCGAAATCGGCTTCGGCTCCTTTACCGATGCCGGCCGCTGGATTGCCGCTACCACCCGCGATATCCGCGTGGCCTCGCTGTATCTGCCTTCCGGCGATACCGATTCGCCGAAGCTGGATGAAAAGTACCGCTTCTTGGATGAATTCGATTCCGTGCTGGCAGAAAACGCCGATAAGGACATGGTCATCGGCGGTGACTGGAATATCTGCCACCGTGCCCAGGATTTGAAGAATAATAAGGCCAACGAGAAGAAGGCCGGCCACCTGCCAGAAGAGCGCGCCTTTATGGACCATATCTTCGGCAGCTTTCCGGATGAGGCGCCGCAGGAGAAAAAGAACCTGGGCGAGTGGCTCGGCGTCGTGGACTACGCGGGCACCACCCCGTGGGAGCCGGCCACCGCGCCGCAGTGGTTCGACGTGGCGCGCCGGCTCCACCCAGAGGCCGACGGCCCCTATACTTGGTGGACCTATCGCGGCCAAGCCTTCAATAACGATGCAGGCTGGCGCATCGACTACCAAGCCGCAACTCAGCCGCTGCTCGATCGCGCGCAGCGCACCTGGGTGGATAAGGCCCCGACCGTAGAGCAGCGCTGGTCCGATCACTCGCCACTGCTGGTGGAATACGTCTGATGTCGCCGCTATTTAGCGTCCTGTACGTCATCGGCATTACCGCCGAGTCCATGACGGCTGCGCTATCGGCCGGCCGGCAAAAACTCGACCTTTTCGGCGTGACGATGATCGCCGCCATTACCGCACTAGGCGGTGGCACCGTCCGCGATATCGTGCTGGCGGATCCGCCTCTGACCTGGGTAGAACACCCCATCTATCTGGTCATCGTCATCGCTGCCGCCATCGTCACGGTGGGCATGTCCTTCCTCATGCACTATTTCCGCCACCTCTTCCTCATTCTCGATGCCTTGGGGCTGGCGGTCTTTTCCGTGCTGGGCACCCAGATTGCCGCGCACTTGGGCTATGGCTTCATCATCGCCTCTGTATCAGCGGTTATCTCCGGCGTCTTCGGCGGCGTGCTGCGCGATCTGCTCTCAGACCGCATTCCGCTGGTATTCTCCGGAGAGTTTTATGCGGCCATCTCGATTCTGGCGGCCGGGTTGTACATGATCCTCCTGCGCGCCGGGCTATCCGAGGAACCCACGGCGATCATCACCGCCCTAGTCTGCTTTAGCGCGCGCCTTGCGGCTATCTACTTTAAGAAGGGCCTGCCCGTCTTCGAGTACCGCGACGGCGAGCAACAGATGGATCCGCGCCTGCGGCTATCGGCGCGCATCGTACGCGATGGTGCCCGCCGGGCCAAGCGGAAGGCGGGCGCGGCCACCCGCTACGCCAGCCCGATTACCCGGCCGCTGGGCCGCAGCAGGCGCACCGCAAGCGATTTTGCCTCGCCGCTCAGCCTCGAGGATCTAAATAGCAACCGGATCGCGCGGCCGCCTGCCCACCCATCCATTACCCGCCCCAGCGGCAAGCACTCGCCGGGAGCGAGGGGAGTGGATGTACAGCAGCAATGGACCTTCAACAAGGAGGATGTGGGCAGGCAAAGGACCCCCAAGCACAAGCAGTAGTGCTAGTATTAACACGTTAAAAATTTCGAAATCTGCAACGGAGAAAGTTCATGGCTCGCGCAATTATTCCTTTTGTCCTTGGCGCCGTAATCCTCGCCCTGAGCATCTGGTGGTGGACTGCTGTCGGACCGTCCTTCGCCTTCCTCGGCCCCATCGTCCTCATGGGCGTCGGCGGTGCCTTTATGGTGGCCGGCTTCGCCATCTTCATGGATATCGTCAGCCCTACCTCCCGCAAGGTCTAAGGGGCCGGTCCAAGGATGAAGGCTATCGATCTCCTCACGGACATGGCGCAACGCCCGCTCGATGCGCTCGCTGCATTGCCGGAGCTCAGCAACGAGACCGCCAATGCGCACTTTGGTGATCATCCGAATTCGATCACGTGGCTGCTGTGGCACACCGGCCGCATGGCAGACCTGCAGCTTGCGCAACTGACTGGGGAAGAAGAGTTGTGGCAGCGCTACGACCTCGACCTGCCGGATGCCATGGGCTATGGCCAATCGGCGGAGGAAGCGCGTGCGGTGACCACGCAGGACATCGGCAAGCTCCGCAGCTATACCCAGGAAGCATTGGAGCAGGTCAAGGCGTATGTGACCTCGCTGGAGGATGGCAACCTCGATGACGTGATTGATACCTCGTGGACGCCGCACGTTACCCGCGGCGTCCGGCTGGTCTCGATTTTTGATGACGCCGCGCAACATCTTGGGGCGGCCAATCAGCAAGCAAAAATGACGGAGTAACATTACCTGACATGACTGATTCCACTGCATCTAATTCCGCATCCCGCGTACTTTCCGGCATCCAGCCCACCGCTGATTCCTATCACTTGGGAAATTACTTGGGAGCGCTGAAACAGTGGATTGACCTGCAGGAAGGCTACGATGCCTTTTACTTCATCCCGGATCTGCACGCGATTACCGTGGAGCAAAATCCGGAGGAGCTGCGCAACCGCACCATGGCGGGTGCGGCACAGCTCATCGCGCTGGGCATTGACCCGGAGAAGTCCACCCTCTTCGTCCAGTCCCACGTGCCCGCCCATGCGGAGCTGACCTGGGTATTCCAGTGCCTGACCGGCTTCGGCGAGGCCTCCCGCATGACGCAATTCAAGGATAAATCCGCCAAGCGCGGCGCCGATCGCACCTCGGTGGGCCTTTTTACCTACCCCATCCTGATGGCGGCCGATATCCTGCTGTACTCGCCGGATTACGTGCCGGTGGGCGAGGATCAGCGCCAGCACATGGAGCTCACCCGCAATCTGGCCGAGCGCTTCAACAATAAATACGGCGAGACCTTCCACGTGCCGGAGCCGTTCATTCCAGAGGGCGCGGCGAAGATCTATGACCTGCAGGACCCGACGTCCAAGATGTCTAAGTCTGGCCCCAACCCCAAGGGCTTGATCAACCTGCTTGACGCCCCGAAGACCTCTGCCAAGCGCATCAAGTCCGCCGTCACCGATGACCTGGGCACCGTCGCCTTCGACCGGGAAAACCAGCCGGGCGTATCGAACTTGCTGGTCATCCAGTCCGCACTGACCGGCGAGTCCATCGACTCCTTGGTGGAAAAGTACGCCGGCCAGGGCTACGGGCACCTGAAGGTGGATACCGCGGAGGCGCTCGAGGCCTTTACCACCCCGCTCAAGCAGCGCTATGACGAGCTCATGGCGGATCGCGGCGAGCTGGAGCGCATCCTGGAGCGCGGCGCCCAGACCGCACAGGAAGTAGCGCAGCCGCTTGTCGATGCCGTCTATGAAAAAGTCGGTTTCCTTCCCCGCCCGCGCAGGTAGTAGATACCCCTTAACCCACCCCACCAAGGGACAAGTGGGTGTTTGCCAGCTACGCTATACGGGATAAACGCTGTGCGAACAAGAAGGGAAGCACGTGTCCACCACCACGCAATCCTCCTCTAAGAAGACGGACCACTACGGCATCGAGCGCGCGAACGCCGATGACCCGGGAGCGATAGATAAAGTCCGGCGCAAGTCGCCCTTTGTTGACCATCTCATGCGCATGCAGGAGCGCTATGCCGCAGAGGGTGGCAACCAGTTTTCTGCTGGCATTACCTATTACTCGGTGCTGTCCATCTTCCCGTTGGCGATGCTGCTGGTGGCCACCATCGCCGCTGTCCTTGCTAACCGCGAAGACCTGCTCAATGATCTCCAGTCCTATATCACGGACTCCATTGACGGGAATCTCAGCGAATCGGTCAATGAGATCTTGGATACGGCCATCGACCAGCGCGGTGCCATGTTCGGTATTGGTGGTTTGACCACCCTGTGGTCCGGACTGGGGTGGATGAACCACCTGCGCATCGGCATTTCTGCCATGTGGGGCATCGATGCCAACGACGGCGGCTCCTTCCTGAAGAAGAAGTTCTCGGATCTTCTGGGCCTTATCGGCCTGATCGTCGCCTTCGTCGTGGCCTTCAGCGTGACCGCGGCGGGTTCCTCTGGGCTTACGCAGAAGGTATTTGACCTCTTAGGCATCGATTCCTTCCCTGGCATGGGCTACGTGTTCTTCTTTAGTGGCCTGCTGCTGGGGCTTATCGCCAACTTCATCGTCATGTGGTGGCTGATTATGATCCTGCCGCGCACGAAGGTGCCTAAGAAGTCCGGCTTTATCGGCGCCGCCATTGGTGCGGTGGCATTCGAGGCCATTAAGCAGCTGTCCACGGTGATTATGTCCTCTGCCACCGGCAGCCCTGCCGGCGCGGTTTTTGGCCCGGTCATCGTCCTGATGATTGTCATGTACCTGGTGTGGCGCGTGGTGCTGTATATCTCCGCATGGACCGCGACGACCGCAGAATCCCTGAAGTACGCGCACCCGCCGGTTCCAGAACCCGCCGTTATTCGCGTGCGCAATGAGGTGCGCGAGGGCGCACCAGCAGGTGCGGTCTTCGGCGTGGGCGCGGCGCTGGGCGCTGCGGCCGTGGGTGTGGCGAAGCTTTTCCGCCGGAAATAAAAATCCTCCCTACGGGTGAGGATTGCCGCGCTCTTTACCTTTAAGATAGGACACTATGAACGCCGATGATATTGCCCCAGACTTCTACGAAAAGTGGGACCTCGACCGCAGTGGTGGCGAGGATGAGCTTTCCGTTTTATTGGAAGCAAAAGATATCAAGCTCGGGCAGCAAGGATATAACTCCGATGAGCCGCGGCGCGTACAGCTACGCATAGCGGCCAGCATCTTGGGCTCGGCGAAAAAGAGGGCCGAATATGATGAAGCATTGCGCACCGGCCTTCGCCCGACGTGGGGCGATCTCGGCACGCTGAGTTCGGTGGGGCAGTGGTCTCCGGCACCGCGCTCGCAGAAAAGCTTCCACGATCAACCGCAGGGTGGTCCGGAGCAGGCGCCGGGTTTTGCCCAGCCCAGCCCATATAGCTCCCCGTACGCGCAAAACCCATTTGGTCAGCACGCATCATCGCAGCAGCAGCAGATGTCGCCGTCGTTCGCTGCCCCGCCGGTGCCCTTCCAACAACAGGCACAGGAACGGCCTTCGCAAAGCACGCGCATTGGCATGGGCATCTTGGATTTCTTCTTGGCCGGTAGCATCAGCAGTGCGTTTGGCGCGGGTGTTGACGAGCTCGTGGATGTAGACGCCCTGTCCTTTGTCGTTTTCTGCATCGTCATGGTGGTCTACGTTCTGGGCAGCGAAGTTTGGTTGGGAGCTAGCCCGGCAAAGATTCTTGCCGGCTATACCGTGCGGGATGTGGATACGAAGGAAAAGCTCAGCCTCAGCCAGTCCGCCAAGCGCCAGTGGTGGCGCCTAATTAACCTGATTCCTGGTATCGGGCAATTGGTGGGCTTGGTGGGCGCGGTGGTGCACGCGACCACCATTAATGAGGAAAACAACCTGCGCGGCTCGCACGACGATCTCGCAAACGCAGAAGTGGTAAAGAGGAAACCGCGCAAGTAGAACGCGGGCATGGCGCAACTTCGGGCAGATACCTACGATGGTGCGCATGCACGATGCACCATTAATTAGCCCCGAAAATAAGGATTCCGCCGAGAGCGTGGTGGAACAACTTCCTAAGGTATCCCTGTGGGAGCCGGTCCGCTCGCAGGCCAGCACCGCAGAAGAATTGAACGCGGATATTCGCGAGCAGTGTGCCCAGCTTGCCGATGACCACGTGGTCTACGCCGAGCTGCAGCTCAACCCCGCGGCTTATTCTTTCGATACGTCAGCGGTCGTACGCGAGGTGGCCGCAGAACGCTTCGGCGACCTTGAGGTTCGGTTTGTCCTCGAGGCAGCAGAGCCGGCGGCTAATGCCGAGGACACTGCGGGCGTTGCGGGCTACACCCTGCCGGAAGGTAGCGCTGCCGCAGCGGCGGAATTCCGCGCGAAGTACCTGCCTACCCAGACCGCGGTGGGCGAGGATTTCGCCGATACCGAAAGCGCGGCGCAGGCCGGCGTCAACCGCTTGCTGCGCCCGGTGAATATGATCGATGATTTCACCGCCGATGTCGATGGAATCCGCCCGGGCAAGGCCTCCGGATGGATCCGCGACCGACACATTCCATTGGTATTTTCGCCCGTGGACGACGTTGAGGAACTGACGGATCATCCGCTGCCGCTGTTGCAGCAGCTTGGCTTTACCTGTTCCGTTTCTTCCGGCGATTCCACGCTGAGCAGCCAATTTCTCGCCTTGAGTGAGACCTTTGGATACGGCTTGGAGGAGTTTTTCGATCTCACCGTAAAGGCGATTGAAAATATTTTCGACACCGAAGAGACAAGGCAGCGTATCCTTGAGACCGTTGTCCTTCCGGCCTACGAGGACCTCTCCGATCCGGAACTTGCCGGCCCTGAGACTGAGGAGTCGCTCCAAGATTCCGGGTTCTCAATGAACCTGAATGACAACGCTTCCGAAGAGTAATAGATACTTAATCTACATAAAGGAGGAAGACATGCCTTCCGCACTATTCGTTGTTACCGCCGCTGATAAGTGGACGCTGGCTGATGGCAGCGCCCGTCCTACCGGTTACTGGGCCGAGGAGCTCATCGCTCCGCACCGCGTGTTTAAGAACGCTGGTTGGGATATCGACTTTGCTACGCCGAACGCAAAGGCACCCGTGGTAGACGAGTATAGCCTCGAGGTATTGTCTGAGGGCGACCGCGCCGAGCAGGAGAACTACCTCGCAGAAATCGGTCCAGATCTGGAAGACCCACTGAACCTGGCCGATGTTAAGGAAGCCGATTACGACCTTGTCTTTTACCCCGGCGGCCACGGCCCGATGGAGGACTTAGCTTATGACCAGGACTCCGCCAAGCTGCTGCAGGCGCGCATCGACTCCGGCCGCGCGCTATCCCTGGTCTGTCACGCACCGGCTGCATTGCTCGCGCTGGACAATGACAACTGGCCGCTTAAGGGCTACACCATGACCGGCTTTACCAACGCCGAAGAGGGCGAGGAGACCATCGCCGCCGCCAAGTGGGTTGTTGAGACCCGCCTGCGCGAGCTCGGCGCTGATTTCAAGCAGACCGACCCGATGCAGCCTTATGTTGAGGTTGACCGCAACCTCTACACTGGCCAGAACCCGGCATCCTCTGAGCCTTTGGCACAGCGCATCCTGCGCGACTTTTAATGCGGGTGCTGAAAGCTCTCGCTGCAGGTAGCGCGGTAGTAGGGGCGGCGGCATATATAAAGAGCCGTCGTCCTTATCTGCGCAGCGTTGCACCCGAGCTTCGCAGCCCATTACTGTACCTGCCGCTGCACCTGCTCTCGGGCGATCGATTTGCTCGAACGAGCAGGCTATTTGCCAATATGGACGTGGCACGCCCGAAGTGGCGTCCGGTGGATATCGAAGAGCTATCTTGTTCTTTTAAAGACCAACCATTCCGTGCCCGCGTTATTACTCCACCCGAAGATGGAGCGTCAGCCGAGCAACGTCCCGTGGTGATGTGGATTCACGGCGGAGGTCACCTGCTCGGTGGTCCTGCGATGCATGATCCCCAAACTTCGCTCATCGCATCGGAGCTGGGGGCCATCGTCATCGCACCGCGCTATCACAAATCCACGCAGGAACCTTTTCCTGCGGATCTGGAAGAGTGCTATGCCGCTTTGCGCTGGATGCAGGAAAACGGCGAGCTGCTAGGCGCGGATACTTCGCGCATTGCGGTCGCTGGTGATAGCGCCGGCGGCGGCTTGGCCGCTGGCCTCGCCCAACGCACGGTGGATGAAGGTCATTCCATTCGAGCGCTTGGATTGGTCTATCCAATGCTTGATCACCGCACTATTGCTAAAGAGGGTGCGGTGGGGCAGTTTATTTGTCCTCCGAATTTAAATCGCGGCGCTTGGGATATGTACTTAGGCAAGGACCATTTACGAACCCCGCTGCCACCGTATGCATCGCCGGTGACGCGTTCGGATCACTCGGGGATGCCGCCCACGTGGATCGGCGTGGGAGACATCGATCTTTTTCATGATGAATCCGTGGCCTTTGCTACCGCACTGCAGGACGCCGGAGTCGAGACCACACTTGATGTATATGCAGGTGCCTATCACGGCTTCGATCAGGTACGCCCGCGCGCGCCCCAATCGCGCAGAATGCTGGCAGATCTTATCGAGCACCTCGGCTCTCACCTTTAGCCGCACTGTATTCGGAATGAGATGTGGGTGAAAATGCAGCAACCGCCCCAGTCCACGCTCCACTATGAGGAGTGGTTGGACTGGGGCGGTCTTCGGTTAGCGGCGGCTCCCGGCAGCTGACGTAGCTAGAGCCGGTAGACCGCAGGGCAGAGTAAAAACTTAAAAGCGGGAGAAGCGCTTAATCAGCATGTTCTCAAGACCCTTCCAGGACTCGGCATGCTCGTTATAGGGCTTCGACGGCACGTAGCCTGCGTGCTCGGTGGAACCGAGCATGTAGCCGAGGTAGTCCTGCAAGCGTGGGTTCGCCAGCATATAGGAGTTAATGGAATCGTCCCCGGCCCAGTCCGCGGCATCGGCGCAGACCTCGTAGCAGCGGGCTAGTTGGTCGGAGTCGACCGCTTCCGGTCCCTTTTCAATATCGCGCACGATGCCATTAAAGGAATACTGGTTATCCGGGTGGACCTGGACCTCGAGTTCACCGGCATTGGCGGCGGTGACAACGTCCTGCCAGGTGGATACGCGCGCCAAGTCGTGGTCATCATTATCGATGAGCCACCGCACCAGCGTCTTGGAGGAATCGAAGGTAAAGATTTCGCCCCATTTGCCTAAGAAGATGGGCTTGCCGTCCAAGTAGGTGCGCAGCGTGTAGACGGACTTGGACTGTGCGGTGATTTTAATCGGGTCGATTCCGGCGGCGGCCCAAGGGGACTCGTCATAAGGGTCGGCGGCTTCCGCCGCGGCCTTACGCTTTTCTTCAGCTTCCTTGGCGGCAGCGTCGGCGGCGTCCGCGGCCTCGGAGATGCGGGTTTCGGCCTCGGAGATAGCGGAGGCATCGAATTCATCGCTAGGAACGACGCGGACGCTTTTATCCAAATCCGCGATAACCTTCTTCCAATTGGTCAAGATGACCCGTCCGACGCCGGTCCACTCATTCAGCCCCTGCTCACCGGAGTAGTGATCGGCGCCGCGGGAGACGTTGCGCAGGATGGAGTGGGTGGCGAAGAAGATGGTGGTTTGTTCGGCAGCGGCGACATCGGCAAGCGCAGATGCCACCTCGAGGTTGCGCGCCACGGTTGCGACATTGGCGTGGCCGGGGCGGCCAGCGAGGGCTTCCGGCATGCCAATGAGATCGTATTCATCGCGCTTGGCTGGGGTAACGCGGTGCGCTGGGCGGGCGGCAAATTGTTCCCACTGCGGGTGATCTAGCAGGTCATGCTTGGCATTGGACTCCAGGTAGCACAGCAGCTCAGCGGGGGAGTCAAAGACCAAGACGGAGTCATCGTCGCCCAAAAAGGCTTGCCATTCGGAGCCGCCTTCGCGCCACTTGGGCGCCCAGAGGGTATAAAAATCGCCCTCAGTCAGGGAGAGCTTAATAGGCACAATCGCACGGGTACTCATGACCTTTTAGCATACCCAACGCCCCTGCGGCCCTGCGGAATTGCCGGGCGCTTGTCAGGCAGTCGGCCGCCAAAAGCCCTTAAATTGCATGCCCATATTATTCGTCCGCAGCGGGTTAGTCTGCACGGGGTCGCCGGCCTCCACGATCTCGCCATTGCCGGAATACATCGCCACATGGCCATCCCAAACCACCAGATCGCCGGGCTGGAGCTGATCGGCGCTGACCTGCTTGCCGATGGCCTGTTGGTCCGCCGTGCGCGGAATATCCACCCCTGCCTGGGAATAGGCCCATTGTGTAAGCCCCGAGCAGTCAAAGCCGCCGTTGCCTGTTCCGCCCCAGGTATAAGGTTGGCCCAATTGGCTCTTGGCCGCGGCAACGGCCGCCCGGCCTGCGTCCGATCCAGCTTCGGTACTCGCCGGCGGGTTCGGTGTGGGAGCAGCGGCCAGTTCTGCTGGAGGGGCCACGGCCGTGTGCGTCGCCGCGGCAGCCATGGCTTGCTGGGGCTGGCCCACGGCGGATTCCACCGGGCGCTGGGAGATAGGCAAAAGGGCCGCAGTGGCATTGGTGAGCTCGTCTTTTAGTCGGCTGACCCGGACCATCGCCAAGCCAATATGCTCATCTATCACGGCGCGAAGTGAGGCAAGTGCTGCGGCGCGAGAGGCGGGGTCGAGGGAGATAAGTCCCATCGCGATGGGCGCAGCGGCGCGGATGAGCTGCGTGCCGATGCCGAAGATATCGCCGGCGGCCGCTGCGATAAGGCTGCGCGCCTGGCCAAGTACGGCGGAGACGGTCTCGTTATCGCCGGTGAGGAGATCCGCGGCGGCGATAAGTTGGGAGGCGTCACCGTGCGCGATATCCGCAAGTGGCGGTACGGCGGAGATATCTGGGACGCGGGGAAGCTGGACATCGGGAAGCGGCGAGGGCTGCAGCGCGGCAATATTCTTAATGGCAGTAGCAAGCACTTAAATCGCCGCCTCGAGGGAGTCGCGCAACGCCGCATCGGAGTCTTCCGCCTCGCGTGACATCTGGAAGGAAGACTGCGCAATATGGCCCATATCGCGGCGCAGCATGGTCATCCGCGCCCCAATATTGTCCAAGGCGGCATGAACGGCCTCATTGAACCCGGTAAAAGCCGGATCTTCGGGCAATGCCGGGTGGGGCGGGTTGTCTCCTTGCGCGTTTGAATGCAGGTCACGGGCTAAATGGCGGGCGTGGGCGGTATCGATCTGAAATGGTCTCATGCCCTATTGGACTGGCCAATGGCCCAAGTGGTTCCCAAAAAGTTTAAAGTAGTGGGCATGGATATCCACGTCGTAGACCACCCGCTTGCCGCTTCCCGCCTGACCCTGATGCGCGATGCGCGCAGCGATAACTCCGCTTTTCGCGCCGCGCTCAATGACTTGGGAACCATGCTCGTATATGAAGCCTCCCGCGAATTGGCGGTAGAAAACTTCGATTGCGAAACCCCGGTTGCCACAGCACAAGGCACCCGCCTGCAGGATCCGCCCATCATCGTGCCCATTATTCGCGCCGGGCTCGGCATGGTGGATCCCGCCCTGTCGATGATTCCTGATGCTCAGGTTGGCTTCATTGGTATGGCGCGCGATGAAGAAACCCACGAACCCGTGCCGTACTTGGAGGCGCTGCCGCAAGACCTGACTGGGCGCACCGTCTTCGTCGTTGATCCCATGCTGGCCACCGGCGGTTCCTTGTTGCACGCGTTGCGCCTCCTGGCCGCCCGCGGCGCTACCGATATCACCGCTATCTGCATGGTCTCGGCGCAAAATGGCGTGGATGCGCTGGAGGAATCGGGCCTTCCCGTCCGCCTCGTCACCGCCGCCATTGACCCCGAGCTCAATGCGGATGCCTATATCGTGCCGGGGCTTGGCGATGCTGGCGATCGCCTCTACGGGCCGCGCAATATCGATCTTTAAGCTAGTATTTCTCCCTGAAAGCCCGAAGGTGGCTTTCAAAAAGGGGGAAAAAGATCGTGAGTTTTATTCAACTAATGTGGTCGAGCTACGGCTACGGATTTTCGCAACAACTGCGCCGCGTGCGCGAGCGGCGCGGGGTATCCCAGCAAGTGCTTGCGGATATTTCGGGGGTATCGCGCAGCCAGATCTCCAACTTGGAACGCAACGAAAATGGCATACACACCATGGCGGACCCGCAATTATCCACGGTGTACAAGCTGGCGTTGGCCTTAGAAATCCCGCCGGCGGTCCTCTTGCCGGCCGGTGGGGACGTGGTGGAGGGCCACTTAGCGGATTCCGCGGTGCTCGGGGTAGAAGACGTGGCGCCCTTTCCGCAGGACTACATCAACCAGCGGCGCTTTAGTGATGCGCGGGGCTAACTACCCTGACTTACTGAACCGCATGGTCTAGTTGTAGACTGCCTCCAAGAGATAGTCCAGCAACAGGGAGGCGTGCGCGTGATCTCGGAGTTTATTAACGAGTGGTTCGATGCTCACCGTGCGGAGGTCATCGCGTGGCGGCGCCATATCCACCGCAATCCGGAAACGGCGAACCAAGAGGTGGAAACCACCAATTATATCGCGAATATCCTTGCGGATTATGGGCTCGAGCCGCAGCGCTTCCCGCACACTGGTCTCATGGTGGACATCGGCCCAGACACGGAGCTTGGCCGCCTGGCCTTCCGCGCCGATATCGATGCCCTGCCCATCACGGAGGTGACCGGGCTGGAGTTTACCTCTGAGAAGCCCGGGACCATGCACGCGTGCGGCCACGACGTACATACCACCGTGGCGCTCGGCCTGGCCTGCGCGCTGGCGGATTTTCAGCGGGTTAATGAGCTAAAGCTGGGCGTTCGCGTCATCTTCCAGCCGGCGGAAGAAGTGTGGGTCGGCGGGGCCACCGACGTTATTTCTTGGGGTGCGTTAGAAGGCGTGCATTCCATCTTCGCCATCCACGCCGAGCCGAAGCTGCGCGTGGGGCGCATTGGCATCCGCGCCGGGGCCATAACCTCCGCAACGGACGTGGTGGAGCTCAAGATTAAAGGCCCGGGCGGGCATACCTCGCGCCCGCACCTTTCCGCGGATGTGGTCTATGCGCTGGGCAAGGTTATTACAGAGCTGCCGGCGCTGCTGTCGCGCCGGGTTGATCCGCGCACCGGCACGGTCCTGGTCTTTGGCCAGGTCAATTCGGGCTACGCCCCCAACGCTATTCCGGAAACCGGTCTGCTGACCGGCACGATGCGCACCGCCGATATCACCATCTGGCGCCAGATGCAGGAACTCTTCGCGGAGTTGGTGGAGCAGATCCTCGCGCCGGTGGGGGTAGAACACGAATTGTCCTATAACCGCGGCGTGCCGCCGGTGCTTAACGATGACGTGGCGACCGCCATGCTCGCGTCTGCCGCACAGTCCATCGACCCGCAAGCCGTGGTTCAGGCCCCGCAGTCTTCCGGCGGGGAGGACTTTTCCTGGTATTTGGAAAAGGTGCCCGGTTCCATGGCGCGCCTTGGTTGCTGGTCCGGTGAGGGGGAGCAGCACGATCTGCACATGGGCGATCTCATCGTGGATGAGCGGGCGATTGGTGTGGGCATTAAGCTTTTCGGGGCCGTCGTCGAGCAATTTATGGGGGAGAATGCGCAGGCGGACTAACGCGCTGGGGTTACCTACGGGTTAGACTCGTAGGCGACTTTAAAAGTGGAGCCTATAAAGGAGCAATTGCGTGTTGAACCAGACCAAGCGAATTGTCATCATCGGCGGTGGCCCGGCGGGCTACGAGGCAGCGCTGGCTGGCGCCAAGTACGGCGCGGAAATCACCATCATCGAAGACCAAGGCATGGGCGGCAATAGCGTGGTCTTGGACTGTGTTCCCTCCAAGTCTTTTATTGCCGGCGCTAATATTAAAACGGACTTGCGCCGCGCGGATGACATGGAGCTGAACGAGGGCATCGGCAAGGCGCAGCTTTCCATCAGCGCGCTGAACCAGCGCGTGCAGGACTTGGCGGCTAAGCAATCCGGTGATATCCGCAATACCATGGATTCCCTGGGTGCCCGCGTTATCGATGGCCGCGCGCACTTCCCGGAGGATCAGCAGGCCGATGCGTTTGGTGGGCACAAGGTCACCGCGGTTTTCAATGAGGACGGCCACGAGGAGACGCTGGATGCAGACCTCGTTTTGGTGGCTACCGGCGCCACCCCGCGTATTTTGCCCGGCGCCCAGCCGGATGGCGAGCGCATCCTGACCTGGCAGCAAGTTTATAACCTCACCGAGCTGCCGGAGCACCTGATTGTGGTGGGTTCCGGTGTCACCGGTGCGGAGTTCGTATCCGCCTTTGCCGAGCTGGGTGTCAAGGTCACGATGGTGGCCTCGCGCGATCGCATTTTGCCGCACGATGATGCCGATGCCGCCGACGTCCTCGAAACCGTGCTGAGCGAGCGCGGCGTGGAGCTGGAAAAGAACTGCCGCGTGGAAACCGTTAACCGCACCGAGGACGGCAACGTGCTGGTCACCACGCAGGATGGCCGCGAGATCCACGGCTCGCACGTCATTATGTCCATTGGTTCCGTCCCGAATACCAAGGATTTGAAGCTGGAAAATGTGGGCGTGGAGACCGCGAAGTCTGGGCACATCCAGGTAGACCGCGTCTCGCGCACCAATATTGCCGGCATCTACGCCGCCGGTGACTGCTCCGATCTCTTCCCGCTTGCCTCCGTGGCCGCAATGCAGGGCCGTGTGGCGATGTACCACGCGCTCGGTGAAGGCGTCTCGCCGCTGCGCCTGAAGACCGTGGCTAACGCGGTCTTTACCCGCCCGGAGATCGCGGCGGTGGGCTTTACCCAGGCCGAAATCGAGGCCGGTGAGGTCGCCGCCCGCGCCATTACTATGCCGCTGAATACCAACCCGCGCGCGAAGATGCGCTCGCTGCAGCACGGTTTCGTCAAGCTATTCTGCCGCGCTACCTCCGGCCGCGTGATCGGTGGCGTCATCGTCGCGCCGACCGCCTCCGAGCTCATCCTGCCCATTGCAATGGCGGTGACCAACCAGCTCACGGTGAACCAGTTGGCAGATTCTTTCGCGGTCTACCCATCGCTGTCCGGCACCATCACCGAGGCCGCCCGCCGCTTGGTGGCCCACGATGACTTGGAGTAAACCTCGTTCCTAGAACGTGGAGTAGGCCTGTTCCGCAGTGCGGTTGAGCTCGACTTTGATCGGTCTATCTGCCTCCGGCAGGGCGCGTTGCGGACAGAACTCGCGGGGGCAGGCCGTGCAGCCTGGGCCAATCGGGGTGGCGGCGGACATGTCCAGGTTCAGGGCATCGGCATAGACGATGCGATCCGCCTGGGTGATATCGCAGCCTAGGCCTACCGCGAATTCCTTGCGCGGCGTACCCCAAGACTTGGCCGTTCCCTGCACGAAACGCCCGATCCACAGGTAGGCGTGGCCATCCGGCATGGCCGCGACCTGCCGGGTAATGCGGTTCGGGGTTTCAAAGGCGCGGTGGACCACCCACAGGGGGCAGGATCCGCCAGAGCGCGCGAAGTGAAAGGCAGTAGAGGACTTCCGCTTGGAAATATTGCCCGCACGGTCGGTGCGGATGAAGGAAAAGGGCACGCCCTTCAGCCCTGGGCGCTGGAGCGTGGCGAGGCGCTGCGCCGTTGTTTCAAACCCGGTTCCAAAGTAGTTGCACAGCAGATCGATATCGTAGCGGGTATCTTCTGCCATTGTGAGAAAGCGCTGGTAGGGCATGGTGACAGCCGCTGCGAAATACTGCGCAAGGCCCAGGGTGGCCAAGTCCTGGGATTCGCCTTCGGGCAGTTCAGACACGAGGTTGTCACAGATATCGCCGTAGGCCAGCAGGCAGTATTGCAGGGCCATTTCAAAGACCAATTGGGCCTCAGATAGCCCATCGCGTAGCGAGAGTTCGCGCGTATCCGGGTCGAAGCTACGCCGGGGGCCGGGCCGGGAAAAGCGCACGGTAACACCCAGGTCTTCGTGCATGCGGGAGGCCAGTCGGCCGCGGCGCAGGACGCGATCGCCCAACTGGCCGGCGAGTTCTTCTGCGAGCACATCGAGCTCGTGGATGTAGTTATGCGCGTCATAAAAGAAGTCGCGCACCACTTCAAAGGGGGAGGGGTCCGCGGCAGGGGCGCGCGAAGCAACGTCAACAAACCGCGGCATCAACTCGGGAAAGCGGGAGGCGAGATCCGAAAGCGTTTCTTCAGAGGCATCGGGGAAGATGTGGCGGAGCTCGGTAATCGTATGGATATCGCGGTCTTCGGCGAAGTAGCTGGGGTCCACGGTAAAGCGTTGGGCTAGCTGCATTAACACGGTCACGGTCAGCGGGCGCTGGTCGTTTTCCAACTGGTTGAGGTAGCTCGTGGATAACCCCAACTTCTTCGCCATCGCCACCTGGGTGAGACCGCGTTGCTTGCGCAAAGCGTGAATCCGTGCCCCCGCATAGTGCTTGGTCATGCGTCCTCGCCCTTCCTTTACTGCCCATGCGCTGTGAAAATCACAAGTTTTGCAGATTTCACAAAAGAAGTCCGCTAATTTCCACAAACGTTACCTATAGCGTGCACCACATGCAAGCATTTACTGTGATGTGCAACGCATTCTTGATGAAGGAGGACGCAACTAGTGAAAAACCATGAGGTACGCACTCATAAATCCGCCGAGGACTTCCCGTACGAGGAGCACCTGGCGTACAAGGTGGCCGAGGTGGCCGCGGACCCCGTAGAAGTCCCGGAAGAAACCACCGAGATGATCATCAACCGCATCATCGACAACGCCGCCGTAGCTATGGCCTCCGTTGCCCGTGGCCCCGTCACGTCTGCGCGAGTGATGGCAGAAGCCCACCCCGTGGACAAGGGCGGTTCCACCATTTTCGGCATCGATGGCACGTATTCCGCGGAGTGGGCCGCACTGGCCAATGGCACCGCGGTCCGCGAGTTGGACTATCACGACACCTTCCTCGCCGCCGAATATTCCCACCCCGGAGACAATATTCCGCCGCTTCTTGCCGCAGCGCAGCACAAGGGGCTGAGCGGCCGCGATCTTATCCGCGGCATCGCGACCGGCTACGAAATCCAGGTCAACCTGGTCAAAGGCATATGCCTGCACGAGCACAAGATCGACCACGTGGCGCACTTGGGGCCATCGGTAGCCGCAGGGCTTGGCACGATGTTGGGCCTGGATAAGGTCACGATTTACCAGGCAGTCGGCCAGGCGCTGCACACCACCACGGCAACCCGTCAGTCCCGCAAGGGCCTGATTTCCTCGTGGAAGGCCTACGCTCCAGCCTTCGCGGGCAAGATGGCCATCGAGGCCGTTGACCGCACCATGCGCGGCGAAGGCGCCCCGGCACCTATCTGGGAGGGCGAGGACGGGTTCATCGCCTGGATGCTGCATTCGCCAGAGCGCACCTACACCGTGCCCCTGCCAGAAAACGGTGAGGCCAAGACCGCCATCCTGGATACCTACACCAAGGAACACTCCGCGGAATACCAGGCGCAGGCTCCCATCGACATGGCCTTTGCGCTGAAAAAGACGCTGGAGGATAAGGGACTGAAGACGGCGGATATCGAGTCCATCGTGCTGCACACCTCCCACCACACCCACTACGTCATCGGTACCGGAGCGAACGATCCGCAAAAGATGGATCCATCCGCCTCCCGCGAAACGCTGGACCACTCTGTGATGTACATCTTCGCGGTCGCGCTAGAGGATGGCGTTTGGGACCACGAAACCTCCTATTCCCCTGAGCGCTCCAACCGCCCGGAGACCATCGAGCTGTGGCAGAAGATCTCCACCGTCGAGGATCCCGAGTGGACGCGCCGCTATCACTCCAACGACCTTGAGGAAAAGGCTTTCGGCGGCAAGGCCGTTATCACCTTCAAGGACGGCACCGTCATCGAGGATGAGCGCGCCGTGGCGGACGCCCACCCGCTGGGCGCCCGCCCCTTCGCCCGCGAGCAGTACATCGCCAAGTTCAAAAAGCTTGCCGATGGCGTCGTCGACGAGGCCGAGCAAGAGCGCTTCCTCACCGCCGTGCAAGACCTAGAAAACCTCACCGATCTAACCGAACTCAACGTGCGGGTCAGCGATGAGCACCTCGCCACCGCGCCCGAGAAACCGGAGGGAATCTTCTAATGGCTGGACTATTTGGTTCTACAATCAGCAACGCAGAAAAGCGCGCGAATTTCCGTAAATCCATCGAATCCGGATCGATCACCACGCTGCCGGGCGCGTTTAACCCGCTGACCGCCCGGCTTATCCAGGACATCGGCGGCTTCGACGGCGTCTACGTATCCGGCGCGGTGTTGGCCAATGATTTGGGGTTGCCCGATATTGGCCTGACCACCTTGACCGAGGTGGCCCAGCGCGCCGGGCAGATTGCGCGCGCTACGGACTTGCCCGTGCTTGTCGATGCCGATACCGGCTTCGGCGAACCCATGTCCGCCGCCCGCACCGTCGCCGCGCTCGAGGATGCCGGGCTGGCCGGCTGCCACCTAGAAGACCAGGTCAACCCGAAGCGTTGCGGGCACCTCGACGGCAAGGAAGTGGTGGACAAGGAGGTTATGGTCCGCCGCATCAGCGCAGCCGTCAACGAGCGTCGCGATCCTAATTTCATCATCTGCGCCCGTACCGATGCCGCCGGTGTCAATGGCATCGATGACGCCATCGACCGCGCCAAGGCCTATGCCGAAGCCGGCGCGGACCTCATCTTCACCGAGGCGCTGTATTCCCCCGCGGACTTTGAAAAGTTCCGCGCCGCCGTGGATACACCGCTTTTGGCGAATATGACGGAGTTTGGAAAAACCGAGCTGCAATCAGCGAAAACCCTCGACGGTTTGGGATACAACGCTGTGATCTGGCCAGTCTCCAGCTTCCGCGTGGCCATGGGCGCTACCGAAGAATTCCTGCGCGACTTGCAGGAAACCGGCATCCAGACTGAGTGGCTAGAGCGCATGCAGCACCGCTCCCGCCTGTATGAGCTGGTCCGCTACCAGGAATACAACGAGTTCGACCAGTCCGTATTCACCTATTCCAAAGACAACTATCAACCCACTTTTGAAAGCTAAGGAGCCAGTGACCATGTCCGATAAGAAAAACGAAACCCCAGAAATCCGCAAAGGCCTCTACGGCGTCGTCGTTGATGAAACTGCCGTTTCCAAGGTCGTTCCTGAGACCAACTCCTTGACCTACCGCGGCTACCCGGTCCAAGAACTGGCCCGCTACTGCTCCTTCGAAGAGGTTGCGTACCTCTTGTGGAATGGCAAGCTGCCGGGCCAAGAATCCCTCATCCGTTTCTCCGCGCGTGAAAAGGCATTGCGTCACCTGGACCGCCATCTCATTGACCTCATCATGTCCATGCCACAAAGCTGCCACCCCATGGACGTGCTGCGCACGGCGATTTCCTTCATCGGGGCCCAGGACGCGGAGGAATACACCAGGGACTCCGAGCACGTCCGCCGTACCGCGCTCGAACTCATGGCGAAGATCCCCACCATCATCGCGCTCGACATCCGTCGCCGCCGCGGTGAAGGCTACATCGAGCCTTCCCGTAAGAAGGGCTTTGCCGAAAACTTCCTGTGGATGGTCTTCGGCGATGAAGAAGGCTCCCCAGCGGTAAATCGCGCCGATATCGAGGCCTTTGATAAGTCCCTCATCCTTTACGCCGAGCACTCCTTCAATGCCTCCACCTTCTCGGCACGCGTGGTTACCTCCACGATGTCTGATACCTACTCCGCCATCGTTGCCGCCATCGGCGCGCTCAAGGGACCGCTGCACGGCGGCGCCAACGAGGCCGTCATGAAGAACTTCCTCGAGGTAGACGATCCTGCCAAGGCAGAGGAGTGGACCAAGAACAAGCTGGCTAATAAGGACCTGGTCATGGGCTTTGGTCACCGCGTGTACAAGAATGGCGACTCCCGCGTTCCCACCATGGAGGCCGCCTTCAAGGAGCTTGCCGAGCAGCACGACCAGACCAAGTGGATCGAGATGTACGACATCATGGCCAAGACCATGGAGGAAAACACCTCGATCAAGATCAAGCCGAACCTGGACTTCCCGGCCGGCCCTGCTTACCACATCCTCGGGTTCGATATTCAGTTCTTCACCCCGATCTTCGTCATGGCCCGCATCACCGGCTGGACCGCACACATCGTGGAGCAAAACGAAAACAACTCGCTGATTCGCCCGCTGTCCGCCTACGTCGGCGAAGACCAGCGCTCCGTTCCGCCGAAGTCCTTCTAAACACTTGGCTTCCCGCGCGGTTCGTCCCGCGGCGGACCGTGTAACCCGGGTAAGTGGAACGTAGATGCTCCCCACGCTTGCGTGGGGAGCATTTGTGCATCCCTCCTGCGGTATATCCGCATACATCTGCGTCAAATGTGCATCCTCCTACGGTATAACTGAGCAAACCGCGCCCTTAGATGTCGCATTTTCGCCTCAGATATTGCATAGGAGGATGCACATGTAGCGGCTGCGGCAGCAGATATGGCTGCAGCTGCGGCATCGGTTTCGCCTACGACTCCGGTACCGACTACGGCTGCGACTGCGACACCGACTGCGAAAAATTTGCCAGATGGAAATTTGCAGACTTTGCAGAATTGTTAGGACTGTTATTACTGGTTGGCTGGCAGAAATCGCCTAGGCGGGGTTTAAGTTGCAGGTGAGTGTAGAAAACTCCGTTTTAAAAAAGGGATGATAAAAACTATTCTGATCTCTAAACTGAGAGACGGATCACCCCAGTGGGGACGTTGCAACGCAGCGTCTTCCAAGTTGAAAGGAACACCCAAGTGGCCAATTCCGCCCTTCCATCGTTCGACAAGATTTTGGTAGCCAACCGCGGTGAAATCGCCGTGCGTGCCTTCCGCGCTGCCTTTGAAACGGGGGCGAAGACCGTCGCCGTCTATCCTCGTGAAGATCGCAACTCCTTCCACCGCGCCTTTGCGGATGAGGCAGTGCGCATTGGTGACGAGGGACAGCCCGTCAAGGCATACCTCGATATCGAGGAAATCATCCGCGCTGCCAAGAAGTCTGAGGCGGATGCTATCTATCCGGGTTACGGCTTCTTGTCCGAGCGCGCCGATTTGGCCCGCGCCTGCGAGGACAATGGCATTAAGTTCATTGGTCCTACCCCGGGCACGCTGGATCTCACCGGTGATAAATCCGCTGCGGTTAACGCCGCGAAGGAAGCAGGGCTGCCGACGCTGCAGGACTCGGAGCCGACCACGGACATCGATAAGCTGGTGGCAGACGCCGGTGACTTCAGCTTCCCAGTCTTTGTCAAGGCCGTCTCTGGCGGTGGCGGGCGCGGTATGCGCTACGTGGAATCGGAATCTGAGCTGCGCGAACGGGCGGCAGAAGCCTCACGCGAGGCCGAGGCGGCGTTTGGCGATGGCAGCGTGTACCTCGAGACCGCGGTGATTAATCCGCAACACATTGAGGTGCAGGTGCTCGCGGACTCTCAGGGCAATGTCATCCACCTTTTTGAGCGCGATTGCTCCGTGCAGCGCCGCCACCAGAAGGTCGTGGAAATCGCTCCGGCGCCATCGCTGGATCCGGAGCTGCGCGATCGCATCTGCCAGGATGCCGTGAACTTCTGCGAGCACATCAACTATGAGGGTGCCGGCACGGTGGAGTTCCTCGTAGACGAGCGCGGCAACCACGTCTTCATTGAGATGAACCCCCGCGTGCAGGTGGAGCACACGGTGACTGAGGAGGTTACCGGTGTGGACATCGTCAAGGCGCAGATGAATATCGCCGCCGGGGCTTCCTTGGAAGACATCAACCTGTCGCAAGAAAATATCACCATTACCGGCTCTGCATTGCAGTGCCGCATTACTACCGAAGACCCGAATAACGGCTTCCGCCCAGATACGGGTACGTTGACCGCGTACCGCTCGCCGGGCGGCGCTGGTGTGCGCCTGGATGGTGCGACCTCCGTGGGCGCTGAGGTATCGCCCAACTTCGACTCCCTGTTGGTGAAGATGACCTGCCGCGGCACCACCTTCGAGCAGGCTGTGCACCGCGCTCGCCGCGCGCTGAACGAGTTCCACGTCTCCGGCGTGGCCACCAATATTGGCTTCCTGCGCGCATTGCTCAATGAGTCCGACTTCGTCAACACCCGCGTCGATACCGGATTCATTACCGAGCACCCAGATCTGCTCAAGGCCCCACCGGCGGTAGATGAGTCCGGACGTATCCTGGACTACATCGCGGATATCACCGTGAATAAGCCCAATGGTGATAGGCCCACCGCGTTGCGCCCGTTTGATAAGCTGCCGAAGTTCAATGCGGAAGAGCCGCTCCCGCGCGGTTCCCGCGATGACCTCTTGGAGCTGGGGCCGCAGAAGTACGCGGAAAAGATTCGCGCTCAAGAGCCTTTGATGGTCACGGATACGACGTTCCGCGATGCCCACCAGTCCCTGCTTGCTACCCGTGTGCGCAGCACCGCCTTGGTGTCTGCGGCAGAGGCCGTGGCGCGCCTGACCCCAGACCTCTTCTCGGTGGAGGCGTGGGGCGGTGCTACCTACGATGTGGCCATGCGCTTCCTCCACGAGGATCCCTGGGTGCGCCTGGATCTGCTGCGCGAGGCCATGCCGAACCAGAACATCCAGATGCTCCTGCGCGGGCGCAATACCGTGGGTTATACCCCGTACCCGGATTCGGTCTGCCGCTCCTTCGTGCAGGAAGCAGCCAAGTCTGGTGTGGATGTCTTCCGCATTTTCGATGCACTTAACGATGTCTCCCAGATGCGCCCCGCCATCGACGCCGTGCTCGAGACGAATACCACCGTGGCCGAGGTGGCCATGGCGTATTCCGGTGACCTTTCTTCGCCGAAGGAAGACCTCTACACCTTGGATTACTACTTGAAGCTCGCCGAGCAGATCGTAGAATCCGGCGCGCACATCCTGGCCGTTAAGGACATGGCGGGACTGTTGCGCCCAGAGGCCGCGCACACCCTGGTCACGGCGCTGCGCAAGGAATTCGACCTGCCGGTCCACGTCCACACGCACGATACCGCCGGTGGACAGATCGCTACCTACTTCGCGGCGGCGCGCGCCGGTGCCGATATTGTCGATGGCGCCTCGGCGCCGCTGGCTGGCACCACGTCGCAGCCTTCGCTTTCCGCGCTCATCGCCGCGTTCGCCAACTCCAAGCGCGATACTGGAATCGACCTGCAAGCGGTCTCGGACTTGGAGCCGTACTGGGAGGCCGTGCGCCAGCTGTACGCCCCGTTTGAAAACGGTATTCCTGGCCCGACCGGCCGCGTGTACAAGCACGAGATTCCGGGTGGTCAGCTGTCGAACCTGCGCGCGCAGGCTGTGGCTTTGGGCCTCGCGGATCGCTTCGAGATCATCGAGGATAACTACGCCGCCGTCAACGAGATGCTGGGTCGCCCCACCAAGGTCACCCCGTCCTCCAAGGTGGTGGGTGACTTGGCGCTCCACCTCGTGGGCACCGGCGTTTCTCCGGAAGACTTCGCAGCCAACCCGACGAAGTACGATATCCCGGATTCCGTGGATCAATTCCTCCGCGGCCAGCTGGGTACCCCTCCGGGTGGCTGGCCGGAACTGCGCGATAAGGTTCTCGATGGCCGCGCCGAAACCGGTGCGCAGATTACCGATGTCCCAGCAGAAGAGCAGCCGCACTTGGAATCGGACAACTCGGATGAGCGTCGTGCGAGCCTGAACCGCCTGCTTTTCCCCAAGCAGTTCGAGGAATTCAACGAGTTCCGCCGCAAGTACGGCAATACCGAGGCGCTGACGGATACGACCTTCTTCTACGGCCTGACCGAAGGCGAAGAAAAGGTGGTGCACTTCTTCCCAGAAGATTCCACCGATCGCTCCGACCTTAAGCAGATCGTGGTGCGCCTCGATGCTGTGGGTGAGCCGGATGAGAAGGGGATGCGCAATGTCGTGCTCAACGTCAACGGCCAAATCCGCCCGATGAAGGTGCGCGATGAAAACGCCGAGTCCACCGTGGCTACGGTGGAGAAGGCGGACCCGTCCAACGACGGCCACGTAGCGGCCCCGTTCGCCGGTGTGGTCAACCCCACGGCAGAGCCAGGCGACGAGGTCAAGGCCGGCGACCAAATCGCGGTCATCGAGGCCATGAAGATGGAAGCCTCCATTTCCGCCACCAAGGATGGTGTGGTGGACCGCGTGGCCATTGGCCAGGCCACCAAGGTGGAAGGCGGCGACCTCATTGCCGTAATCAACTAGTCTGCACACTCAAGCGCCCCGCTTCCCTCGATTTATCTCGAGGCAGCGGGGCGCTTTGGTGTCTAGCTGTGCTAAAAATCAACGATTTCGTCCATCCAAATGACCGCAACCGTCGACGAAATCCTTGCTCTAGATGGACGAAATCGTTGATTCGCGAGGATGGCGGAGGCTCGCCTTAACCAAGGATGACGGGCAATGCTAACGAGCCGACCAAGATGAGTACCACGAGGCCGAAAAAGACTTTGGCCTGCCACCGGGCATAATTAAATGACATTCCCGTACCGAAGCGCTTATCTACCAGTACCGCCGGATCATCCGGGTTGTAATATATTACTCCCCATTTATAGAGGTGGTCATTGTCCGGTGATTCTGTGTCTTCATCAGCGAAGTGAATACCGCGCAATTGTTCGGATAACCGGGATTGCTTGTAGAGAAGAAATACAACTAGACCGATGCTGCCACCAATGGTGAGAATCAGCATTGTGGTGATCGCGGCGCCGTTGAAGCGTTGATAATGCGGGATAGGGCCGGTTACCTGCATCAGCGCCATCCCGGCGCTGATGAGCAGGGTGAGGACTCCCATGCCGGTGTTCGTCAGGGCGAGGTTTGCTTCGTTACGCAGCCGCGCTTTAATGCTGCGCTCAGAGCGTGGGGACACCTCACTATGCGCGATAAAAGAGCAGATAATGGCAAATAGGCCCAGCAATGCTAAAGCGACGAATGAGGAGAAAAATACGCTCCCAATTGATTTGTCGCTCCAATTGTCGGCCTCCATGGATTCATTCCAGTGCACGGGAACGGGGTCCGGAATGGCGGACCAGTGGGAAGCGACGATGATGGCACCGGCCGCGATGCACAGCAGGGAAGAGAGCATGGTTACCCACGGAAAGGTCGGGGTAGGGATGCCGCGAAATTCGGGCGCATCAATGGCTGTGGTGGAAACACGGGCAGCGATGCTGGTTTCAATCTCGTCGAACCAGCCGCCCGCCTTTTTAGCCGCGATGATACGGCGGCGTTGGGACGCATAAGCCCACATGCCACCGAGCGCCACCACGAGGGAAGGTAGTGCGGCTAATAACGGCAGTTTCCAGGCAAAGAGGGACATGGCCGTTGCCACGATGCCGCAGCTCCACGTGCGTATCTTGAATCCGGCGAGGGCGGAGGTAACCGCAGGATCAGAAAGATAAGCCTTGGGCACGCGCACTCCGAGCGGTGTGCCAGGTGAGGCCAGGGAGGGGGCTGTGGCCATGATCCAGGTGATAACCAGGGTGGTGGCGGCCATTATGAGTGTGAAAATCATGGTGATACTTCCAGGTCATTAAGGGTGGAGCTGAGTCGAGCGTGGAGCTCATCTGGGCTAAAGCCTTGGGCGCGGGCGAGTGCGACTATGCGGCTTAATTGCTCTTCCAGTTGTTTTTCTTGCGCGGTGGTGCGAGCACCAGGCCTGACGATGGAGCCGGAGCGTCCGGCGGTTTTACAAGGTCCTCGGAAACCAAGAGGTCGTATGCCTTCTTCACGGTGGCAGGGTTAATGCCTATATCCTTGGCAACGCGGCGGACGGGATCTAGCTTGTCGCCATCGGAAAGCTGTCCGCGAGCGATAGCCAAAACGATTTCATCGTGAATCTGTTGAAAACGGGGACGTCAGATTCGGGGTGAAGGGTAATGAACATCTGTCACCTCCAATCTTTTTCTGTATTACTTGCTGTAACACAAGCTGTATTATTTTATGTGGTACAGAAAAGAGGGCAAAAAGAATCCCAGGTACCTGCGACTTAATGCAGTGACGTACCTGGGTTGCGGGGCAGGGAGACTAGAGAAAAAGGGCCCCAGCGATGGCAGCAATACCGTAGCTCCCGCGCATGAAGTAACCGAAGACCTCGGGAGAGAAGGAGGCGCCGAAGCCGCCGGTATCGATGATATTCATGGTGGTAACGCGTGCGGGACGGGAGCGCTTAAAAGCGGTGTAACTAAGCCCCAAACAACATGCTGCGAGCGTGAACAGGGACAGCTTCCACACGGTGGCGATGAAGGCGGTGCCGACAACGGCAGCACCTGCGGTGGCAGCCAGTGGCAGTCCCCAGTCGGGCCACGCACCATCGACGATGCGGCCGAAGGAGGCGGCGCGGCCAGTAGCGGCGCCGACAATGGTCCAAGCGGCAGCAAATCCAATAAGAGCAAGGCCGCCGAGCTGAGGTGCTAGCGCTAGGGTCAGTCCCATGACGGCGACCGCACCGAGGGGGATGTACCACCGGCGAAACAGGCGCCGAGCAAAGAGGAGACTGAGCGAAGCCGTGGCATGTGAGCGCGGGCGCAGGCGAGCGGATTGGGAGGCGATAGCATCGGCAGAAACCTCAGAATCCAGTAGCCCAAAGGAGGACGAGCCGATGGCACGGGTACGGCCCGCGCGGAGGAGCGAGGCGAGTTCGAAGGATCGCCAGCCGATGGCAAACCGCAGCAGGGGGAGGGTTATCGCCGCATAGAGTGGAAGATGCAGCGATGCACACAGGGCAAGACCTAGGAGGCTCACGCCGGCGAGCTGGGCAATAGACAGCTTATCGACGCCTCCCATGCGCCCCCGCGGCCTATCCGCATAGACCCAACGCCCGAGCGAAAGGCTGCGCAGCGGATAGAGCGCCTCGAGGAGGACGATGAGGGCGAGCGAGCCGAGCCCGGCACCAATGGTCGCGGTTGCGGGCAGAGCAGCGGCCGTGCGCTGTGCTAGCGAGGGCAGAAGCGCTGCAGCATTGTGCCAGGCGTAGACGCTGACGCTCGCGATAAGTGCCGCGATGAAGGCGTAATAGATGGCTGAGGAAGCTGTGGAGAGAAGTTTCATGAAATCTTCACTACTTCGTCGCAGGCAGCGAAGATGGCCGGAGAATGGGAAGCGAGCACCACACAGCGGCCATTGGCTGCCAGGTGGCGTAGCTCCTCGGCCAAGAAGGCGGTCCAGGTGTGGTCGAGGTGGCGCTCGGGTTCGTCGATAAGCAAGGCTTTGGCCGGCTGATAAAGCTGGGCTGCGAGGTAGACCCGCTGGCGCTGGCCAGAAGAAAGGCTGCTGACAGTGGAGTTCCGGATGGCGTCGTCGATGGCCCAGAGCTCATGGACCTCGGCAAAGTTTACGCCGGAGCGGCGGGATAGCAAGCTAAAGTGCTCACCCACGGTGAGATCGGGGAGGAAGACTGGGTCCCCGACGGAGATGACGGAACCGGCCGCCGCAGCGCTACCGGGCGCGGCACCGTCGATGAAAACGGTGCCATTTAGTGGGGCAATCTCGCCGCTCAACGTCTGCAGCAGCGTAGATTTACCCGCACCATTCGGGCCTTTTAGGCCGTATACGCGACCGGCATTAAAGCTGCGATTGAGGTGCCCCAAGGCGGCGGAATGTCCGTAGTCTGCATCTATTGTCAACATCGTTGCCAGGTTAGCAGACAGGTGGCTGGCCCTAGGGGGCGGTAGCTTTGATGCGATTCAATTGTTTCAGGAAGTAATCTTGGATTAAAACCTTGGGTATGATTGTGCGTTCCTGTTCTATTGATGGGCTTGGCTCCTTGTGCCTGGCATGTAAGTCACAAGAGCCTGTCTAGAGGTTTTAGGGTGCCGTAATCTCTCATGGCGAATCGGATCACAGGTTTCTCTTTCTCGTCGAGCCCAGTATTTGATTCGGGATAGATTGCCACACACAAACCATTAGACACTCCCACTGCCGAGGTTCTTTTAGGCCGGTGGGGCAAAATGAGCGCGAACGCCGAGGATCCTCCGATGGGCTAAGCTAGCCCGATCTTCGCGCTGAGAATGCTCGTCTGCGCCGTGAGCTGACACAAACTCCGTACGGTTCAAGGTGTATAAAGCTAGAGGACGCAACCAATTAATTGTGTCGCTGCATACCTAGTTCGCGGAAACGTCTAAAAGCAACCGCGTTTGGCCATTTTCGGCCCTGATTTTTGTGGAAACGCGGTTGCTTTTGGGAAATTTTGGCGTGATTAGTTATCGAATCTGGCCGGGCGGGTTAGAGAACCATTGGTGCAACGATGACGCCGACGATGGCGGCATTGAGCATATTGGTAAGGAAGCCACCGAAGAGTGCGCGCGGGCCAAGTTTTGCTACTTCACCGCGGCGCTCAGGGATGAGGCCACCGATGGAGCCAATCTGGATGCCGATGGACGACAGGTTGGCGAAGCCAGCGAGGGCGAAGGAGGAGATCAAGACGGCCTTATCGCTGAGCTCATCGACGCTTTCACCGAATGCGGTGTAGCCAACGAACTCGTTGAGGATGGTCTTTTGGCCGATGAAGTTACCCACCTCGAGGGCCTCGTTCCAAGGCGTACCGATAAGCCAGGCCACTGGGGCGAAGATGATGCCGAAGAGGCCTTCCAGCGACCAGTTATCTTGACCGAAGAGGGAACCAATGCCGCCGAGGATGGCAGAGAGCATCACGATCGAGGCGATGAAGGCGATGAGCAAGCAGGCAACCGAGATGGCGATCTTACCGCCGGCCATGGCACCGCTACTGATGGCGTCAATGATGTTTTTAGATTCGGTATCGCGGACGTCTTTAACGGTGGCGTCGAGGTTCGTCTCTTCCGTCTCTGGCATAAGGCCCTTGGCGACGAGCAGGGAGCCCGGCGCATTCATGAGCGATGCGGCGAGCAAGTATTCCAGGGGCGCGCCCAAGAGCGAATAGCCGATCAACGTGGATCCGGCCACGGAGGCAAAGCCGCCGACCATACAGGTATAAAGCTCGGATCGGGTGAGCTTGGGAAGGTAGGGTTTAATCACCAGTGGGGCCTCGGATTGCCCGAGGAAGATCACGGTGGTGGCCCAGACGGATTCCACCTTGGAGGTGCCCATGAGCCACTTGATGGCGGAGCCGACGTATTCCACGAAGTACTGGATAACCCGGAGGTAGTACAGGGCGGCGATGATGGCACCCAAGAAGATGATCACGGGCAGTACATTGAGGGCAAAGACGAAGTCGTCACCGAAGAGTCCACCGAAGACGAATTGGGTGCCCTCGTTGGTAAATTCCGTGAGCTTTGTCAGCCCATTGGCGATGCCCTTGAGGGCTTTGAATCCAGGATCCCACGCGAGGACTAAGAAACAGAAGACCACCTGCAGGACAAGGCCCACACCAATGGTGCGCCACTTGATATTTTTACGCGAGCTCGACAGGACGTAGATCACTGCAAGAATGGCAATGATGCCGAGCAATCCTTGTAAGCGTTCCATATTTTCTGACCGTTCTTTGAAGGGACTTTTTAGTTAGAGTGACTCTGGGCCAAAGGAATGGGGGAGGATCTCGGCAAAGTCATGGCTACGGGGCTTTCCATCTACGGAAACGATGACGCGCTCGCAGTTAAACTCCCGCAGGACCTGGCGGCAGGCGCCACAAGGGTAGCAAGGTGCAGACTTTAAGCCGATAATAGCGACGGCTTTAATCTGCGGAATGCTGGGCAAGTGGCCATCGGTAGCCGTCACGTCGGCGGTGGTGACCACGTGGGCGGCGGCATTGCGCTCGGCGCAAATGCCTAGCGGGCTGGAGGCGTTTTCGACATTGGAGCCGGTGACAATGCGGCCATCGGCAAGCAGCAAAGCCGCACCGACTGGGAAAGAGGAATAAGGCGCCCAGGCGTGGTGGGCTGCTTCTTCTGCGAGGCTGAGCAATTCGGCATCGGTAGGGGGGCGAATCCGGGGTGGCGTTCATTGCGGTATGGACTTTCTTTCTACGGGGGAAGAGAGATTGGGTTAATCCTCTATTAGAACAAAAAGAAAAACACTCATTGACATCTGTTCTATAGGGAATGATAATTGGACGTGGTGGAGTGTACAACCACTATATATAGTGTGGTAAATCACATCATGTGCTTGTATGTTTCGGTGTCCAAATCATTACAGGAGGAGTCGTCATGGCTGAGAAATTCGATGCGGTAGATGTTATTCGTACCAAGCGCGACAAGGGGGTATTTAGCCCGGAGGAAATCGATTGGGTCATCGATGCCTATACGCGCGGGGTCGTGGGCGATGAGCAGATGACCGCACTCAACATGGCGATTTTCCTCAACGGCATGAACCGCGAGGAAATCTCGCAGTGGACTAAGGCGATGATTGCCTCCGGTGAGACGATGAGCTTTGAGTCCTTGTCCAAGAAGACCGCGGACAAGCACTCCACCGGTGGCGTTGGCGATAAGATCACGCTGCCGCTCGCGCCTCTCGTTGCCGCCTTTGGCGTGGCGGTCCCGCAGCTTTCTGGCCGCGGCTTGGGCCACACCGGTGGCACCCTGGACAAGCTGGAAGCCATCCCGGGCTGGCAGGCGGATATTTCCAATGAGCGATTGATGGAAATCCTGGAGGATCCGGGCTGCATCATCTGCGCGGCAGGCTCTGGACTAGCGCCCGCGGACAAGAAGATCTATGCCCTGCGCGATATCACCTCCACCGTTGAGGCCATTCCGCTTATTGCTTCCTCCATCATGTCGAAGAAGATCGCGGAAGGTACCTCGTCGCTGGTCCTCGATGTCAAAGTGGGCTCCGGCGCCTTTATGAAGGATGAGACCTTGGCCCGCGAGCTGGCGCAGACCATGGTGGACTTGGGCAATGATGCCGGCACCGCCACCACTGCACTGTTAACGGATATGTCCACCCCTTTGGGCCGCAAGGTGGGCAACGCGCTCGAAGTTGAAGAATCCGTCGAGGTCCTAGCCGGCGGCGGGCCAAGCGATGTCGTCGAGCTGACCCTGGCACTTGCGCGCGAGATGCTGGAAGCAGCTGGCGTGCACGATGCCGACGTGGAAAAGGCGCTCAAGGATGGCCGCGCTATGGACAAGTGGAAGCAAATGATTAAGGCACAGGGCGGCGACCCAGACGCCAAGCTTCCTGTGGCGACGCATACCCACGATGTCATTGTTGAATCCGATGGCTACCTGACCGAACTCGATGCCCTGTCCGTCGGTGTAAGCTCCTGGCGCTTGGGCGCGGGCCGCGCGCGGAAGGAAGACCCAGTACAGGCGACCGCGGGCATCGAATTGCACGCAGTCAAGGGTGAGAAGGTATCTAAGGGTCAAAAGCTTTTCACCCTGCACACGGAGACTCCGGAGCGCTTCGAGCGTTCCCTCGAGACTTTGCAGCAGAGCTTTAAGATTACGGACGCCCCGCTGGATAAGGAGCGCCAGATCATCCTGGACCGCATTGGTTAAATCAGAATTAACGGAAGCGCAATCGACCCGATGATGATGATCGCCATGACGGCGAGGAAGACCTTCGCCTGCCACGTGGCGTAGTTGAAGGACACTCCGACGCCTAGGCGCTTGTCCACCAGCACCGCTGGGTCATCGGGATTGTAGTACAGGATCCCCCACTTATAATGCTCGTCATTATCGGGGGATTCTTTGTCGCTATCCGGAAATTTCACCCCGCGCAGCTGTTCCTCGAGCTGCGATTGGGCGCGCAGGATCATCGCCACGATGGCTATGGTGCCGCTAATGGTCATCACCACCATGGTGATAAAGGAGAGCCCAGCCAGGTCCTGGTAGCCGGGTACTGGGCTGGTGATCTGTATAAACGACAGCCCGAGAGACATGAGAAGCAGCAGGGTGCCCATCGCTTCGTTGGAGGCTGCAAGGTTTGCTTGATTCCGTAGCCGCGCCTTGATGGAGCGCTCCGAGCGTGGCTGAACCGCGGTGCGTTGGATAAGCCAGCAGATGCCGGCGAAAAGCAGCCATACTCCCAGCGCGATGAACGTGATGAAAAAGACGCTGCCGATGGATTTATCGCTCCAGCTATCGGGCTCCATAGAGTCATCCCAGTGTACTGGGACGGGATCGGGGATATCGGACCAGTGGGCAGCGACGATGAGCGCGCCGGCGATGATGACCAACAAGGAACCTAGCATGGTGAGCCAGGGAAAAGATGGGGTTGGTACATCAATATCCTGCACAGCGTCGGCGTCTCGCCCCGCTACTCGGGCACTGACCGCGGTTTCTACCCCGTCGAACCAGCCACCGTCCTTCTTAGCCGCGATGATGTGGCGGCGCTGCGAGAGATAGGCCCACGTGCTGCCGATAATGACCAACAGGGAAGACAAGGCCGCCACCCATGAATGGTTAACGTAGAAAAGCGAGATAACCGTCGCGGCGATGCCCACAATCCACGTCCGGGTTTTGAAACCGGAAATTGCGTCGACCACAACCGGATCAGAAAGGTGGCTTTGGGGAACGCGAACGCCGAGCGGGGCACCTTGTGCCGCCAGCGCCGGGATTGTGGTCATTATCCACGTTATGGCCAGCGTAGTGGCGGCCATGAGGATGGTGAGAATCATGATAGCTCCTTCAGTGTGGAGTCGAGATAGCCGTGGAGCTCATCGGTGGAAAAGCCCTGGGCGCGGGCAAGCGCCGCCACGCGGTGAAGGCGTTGCCGTACCTGCTGTTCTTGCGCCGCGGTGTGCGCGCCGAGTCGAACGATTGACCCCGACCGGCCCGCAGTTTCGACGAGGCCATCAGCCACGAGCAGGTCATAGGCGTGTTTCACGGTGGCTGGGTTGATGCCAATATCCGCGGCGACATGGCGCACGGGATCGAGCTTTTCGCCAGCAAGCAGTTGCCCGCGGGCGATGGCCAACACGAGTTCATCGTGAATTTGCTGGAAGACCGGCACATCCGTGTCAGGGTTGAGAGTGATGAGCATGAGCTACCTCCTTCCACTATTTTTTGTACTACTAATAGTAGCACAATCTGTGTCAGTAAAAGTAATACAGAATGGAGGCTAAGATACCTAGATATGAACCTGCGAGGTTAAGTTGAGTTCCTTGCAGAAACCCTCATCGTGGCTGACCAACAAGTATGCGCCCTCGTAGGACTCAAGAATCTGCACGAGCCACTTTATGGTGGTGATATCCAAATTATTGGTGGGCTCATCAAGCAAGAGGAATTGAGGGCTGGGCTCGGCCAAAAGCACCCGGGCAAATTCCGCGCGGAAGCGTTCGCCGCCGGATAGCTGGCCGGTGCGGCGGTGCACTTGGTCATCGCGAAATAGTAGCTGTGCCAGTTGATCGCGGAGAAATTGTGGGTGAGCAGTGGGATTGGCCTCCGTGACCATCTCTAAAAGAGTGCGATCTTCTGGCAAGGTGATTTTCTGCCGCAAATATCCACAGTCCAAGCTGTACTCAACGTCACCGCGCACAACCTTATTAAGAAATGTGGTTTTCCCGCTGCCATTTGGTCCCATAAGGCGTACATGTTCAGGGCCGGTTAAGTCCACGATGCTGCTGGTGAGCACACGTGTGCCATTGGGCAACTGAGTGCCCGGGAGGTCGAGGTGGACGTGTTCGTCTGGGCGGATCTTATTTTGTGCAGCTTGATAGGCGTCAAATGCTTCCTTCACTGACCCTGATGCCTGAGCTGAGCGCTTAGCCGCGGTATTTTGGGAGCGATTCTTGTCGTTTCCCATTGCTAGCCCGGGTTTCCGGTTGTTGTGGGAAAAGGCTTTGCCGCGGCGCTTATCCCTGGAAATGCGCACCTGCATTGCCTCGCGCTCGCGCACTTGCTTGCGGTGTTCGGCTTTGGCCTCGCGAGTTTCTGCTTCAGCAACGCGCTGTTCGTTGTCTATCGCCTCCCGGTAAGCGTGATAATTTCCGGAAAATAATCTCAAATCTCCCGCGTAGAGCTCTGCAATGTACTCGACATGGGAGAGCAGGTCTAGGTCATGGGAGATGACGAGCATGGGCGTAGAAGAACTGGAAATAAGCTCGGTGACCTTGGACTTTCCTTCCGCGTCAAGGTTATTGGTTGGCTCATCGAGGATGACAAAGTCCGGGTGATCAAAAAACGCGGCGTTTAACGCGATGGTCACCGCTTCGCCCCCGGAAATCGTGCCGATGGTGCGATCTAGTGGGTAGGGGATGCCAGCATTATGAAGGCACGCATGAATCCTGTCTTCGATATCCCAGTCGGTGCCAATAATCTTCAGCAGCTCCTCGGAGTAATTTCCCGCTTCTAGTGCGTGGAGCGCGGCAATCGTTTCCGCTGCGCCAAAAACGTCGGCGATGGTTAAAGAGTCATGTAGACCAAGATCTTGGTCTAGGTACGTGACTTCTGGTGCCGAGAATGTGCCCGAGGATGGTGCGATCTGGTGGGACAGGACCTTAGCAAGGGTTGATTTTCCGGATCCATTATCGCCAATCATCCCAGTAACCGAGTCAGGGATTGTTGCGGAAAGTTGAGAAAAGCAGGGCGTGCTGTCTGGCCAGGACAGGCTGAGTTGAGAAAGAGAAATCGGCATGAAGAATCCACCTTTAAAGAACGAGTGTGCAAGGGACGTCGTATTAGGCGGAAATCTTCATAGCTTTCAACAATAGCAGCTGTGGTGCAGAACACAAGAGCCCTAGCTAAAATTCATCTCTTGCAGGAACCGGAGGCCTGCAAGAGACAGACGCCAGATTAGAAGCGGCGGAAGAACTTACCCTGGGTGAGCTCCTCGAACCCCGGTAGTGGCGTGGCGGACGCGATGCCGGGGGCGGTTTGCTCGGCCGCGAGGTCTGTAGCGTTGGCAACGAGCAGGTCGTGGGCGCGGGAAGCCTCGTCGTCGGTGCCATTCGTGGCGACGATGAGCTCGGGGATGTCCTCGGGATCGAAGGGGGTGAGCCAGGTGGCATCGTCAAGCGGGTCAGCGCCCGAGTCCCCAAGGAAGGCTGGGCCCTTGGTGGCGGCGGGGTAGTAGCGCAGGAGCGCGGCCCCCACGGGCTCTACAGTTGGATCCTCATTGGCGGCAAGGGGCAAGGCGATGACGCCGCCATCAACGATGGGGGACCAGTCTGCGATATGGGAGGGGAAGAGGCCCGCAAGGTAGTCGCGGTCCTTTTCCTTGGCCAAGCGAACACCAAGAGAAGAATCAGTCATTCTACCAGGCTAGCTGGCGCGGCTACTTAATTTCCAGCAGCTGCGCGCCCTTGGTGGTGGACGAGCCGGCCTCGACCGCCAAGCCGGTCACGGTGCCGGACTTGTGGGCCTTGACGGGGTTTTCCATCTTCATTGCCTCAAGGACCAGGACGATATCGCCCTCTTCTACCTCTTGGCCCTCTTCTACGTTGACCTTGATGACTGTTCCCTGCATCGGTGCGGTCACGGCATCGCCGGACACTGCGGCCTTGGCGCCGGCACCCTTGCGCTTTTTCCGCTTGCGCGCGCCAGTAATGCCAAAGGTGGCGGGCAAGGCCACCTCGATGCGGCGGCCATCGATTTCCACGGTGTGAACCTGGGAGGCCTCGGGTGCGCCGGCTTCCGCATCGGTGGAATCATCGTGCGGCGGCAGCTGGTTATCCCAGGCCTCCTCAATCCACTTGGTGTAGACATCGAAGGAACCATTTTCCGCGGTAAAGGCGGGATCGGCGACGATGGCCCTGTCAAAGGGCAGCACGGTGGGCAGGCCCTCAACCTGGTATTCAGACAGGGCGCGGGCAGAGCGCCGCAGGGCGGTTTCGCGGTCCGGACCCCAGACAATGAGCTTGGCCAGCATGGAATCGAATTGCCCGCCGATGACGGAGCCCTCGATGACGCCCGAATCCACGCGCACTCCTGGGCCGGCCGGCTCGGAGTACTTGACGATGGTGCCAGGGGCAGGCATAAAACCGGCCGCGGCGTCTTCGCCGTTGATGCGGAACTCAAAGGCGTGCCCGCGCGGCGTTGGGTCCTCGCTTAGCGAAAGCTCTTCGCCCTGTGCAATCCGGAATTGCTCGCGCACGAGGTCCAGCCCGGTAGTTTCCTCAGAAACGGGGTGCTCTACCTGCAGGCGGGTATTGACCTCGAGGAAGGAAATCAGGCCATCGGCACCGACCAAATACTCCACGGTGCCGGCGCCACAGTAGTCAGCCTCACGGCAAATGCGCTTGGCGGATTCGTGGATGGAGGCGCGCTGCTCGTCGCTTAGGAAAGGCGCCGGTGCCTCCTCTACGAGCTTTTGGAAGCGGCGCTGCAGGGAGCAATCACGCGTGCCGACGACCACAACATTGCCGTGCTTATCCGCCAAGACCTGGGCCTCAACGTGGCGGGCCTTATCGAGGTAGCGTTCGACAAAGCACTCGCCGCGGCCAAAGGCAGTGGTGGCCTCGCGGGTAGCGGATTCAAAAAGCTCCGGAATCTCTTCAGTGGTGTGTGCCACCTTCATGCCGCGGCCGCCGCCACCAAATGCCGCCTTGATGGCTACGGGCAAGCCGTGCTCATCCGCGAAGGCTTTGACCTCGTCTGCGTTGGCTACCGGGTCCTTGGTGCCGGGGGCCATGGGGGCTTCGGCCCGCTCGGCGATGTGGCGGGCGGTGACCTTATCGCCCAACGCGCGGATGGATTGGGGAGGCGGTCCAATCCAGGTCAGTCCGGCATCGATAACCGCCTGGGCAAAATCGGCATTCTCGGACAAGAAACCATAGCCGGGGTGGATGGCATCCGCGCCGGATTTGTGGGCGGCATCCAGAATCTTGTCAAAGACAAGATAAGAATCCGCAGAGGTAGAACCGCCGAGGGCAAAAGCTTCATCTGCCAGCGTGACGAATGGTGCCTGCGCGTCCGGCTCGGCATAAACGGCGACTGAGGAGATCCCGGCATCGCGAGCAGCACGAATAACGCGTACGGCGATCTCACCTCGGTTCGCTACGAGAACCTTGGAGATCTTCTTGGTTTCTACTGCCACGGCAGTAACCTCCTGAATACACTTCGTTTACTACGGGATCTATTGTTGCACACCAAAATATTAATTCGTCCGTTTGGCAATAATTGTTACGTTTAAACAAAAATAAACCCACATCGTCACGATGTGGGTAATTAATGACCGGACGAAAATCTACTTTTCAATCGGCATATTGACCATGTTGCCCCACTCAGACCATGATCCATCGTAGACCTGCGCCTTTTTAAAGCCCAAAAGGTAGGTCAGCACGAACCACGTAAACGCGGCCTGCGCGCCCACGTGGGAATACAAAATGGTGGGGGTATCCGGCTCCAGCATGCCGTAGTTGACCTTGAGGTCATCAATGTTGCGGAAGCAAGAATTGGGGTAGGTTGCGCGGTCCCACTCCAAGTTGATCGCACCCGGAATGTGGCCGTGGCACATGGTCGTGCCATACGGCGAGTTTCCATTCGGGTCGAACTCCGTCGCCTCACCCGCGAATTCCTCCGGCGGGCGGGTATCAACCAGGGAACCAGTTGCCTCGCGGACATCGGAAACAAAGGCGCGCAGGACGGAATCGTCCCGGGTTACCTCGGGATAATCCGACTCCGGGAATTCCGGGACCATGAAGGAGGTATCGCGTTCTTCTGACATCCACGCATCGCGCCCGCCATCGAGAAGGCGAACATCCTTGTGTCCAAAGAGGGTAAATACCCACAGCGCATAGGCCGCCCACCAATTGGACTTATCGCCATACAAAACAACGGTATCGTCTTCGTGGATGCCCTTTTCCCGCATCAAGCGGGTAAATTCCTCGCCGCTGATAAAGTCGCGCGTCAGCGAGCTCAACAGCTCGGTGCGGAAATTAATCCGCGTGGCCGTGGGAATGTGCCCGATATCGTACAAAAGGGAGTCTTCATCGACCTCGATGACGCGCAGCCCTTTAACGCCCAGGCGCGCAGACAGCCACGGAGCGGAGACAAGCCGCTCTGGGTGCGCATATTGCTGGAATGGGGGATAGGGGTCTACTTCTGCCACTGCCCGCCTGCCTTTCTAATAAAACGGGATGATTCGCTCCCACCACTCTAACCCGATGAATGCCAAATTGATCACTTGGGAGGCCGTAGTGTGGTATTCCATACAATAAAACAGCCAAGTGGGGGCGGGAAAGCATTAAACATAATAGTGCTTTTACTTGGAGCCGCGATTCTACAAGTTTTCCCGCTGCATTACTTAAGGAGCGCACCCAGCAGCTCTCGAAGATTAATCGGGGCAGCGAATTTTAATCATGTTTACACCGCGCCACGCGCTGAAAAGGTCTATAGTCAGATCGTTCTGTTTCTCCCTAGACCTAGGAATATGGGCTGCGATTATGGCTGATCATAGCGACAACACCACTAACGACAACGAGGAATTCTCGAAGGGCTTCGTTGCCCGTGATTTCTCTGAGGGTCCGCGCAATGACACTACCGAGGATTTCGGTGCTTTTGCGGACAATGACGCGCGAGCTTTCGGTTCCCATGGCACCCCGCAGGCTGGCCAGGAACAAGGCTCGCAAAGCAGCCAAGAGCAGCACCCGCAATCGGGCCAGGAACAGGCGGCTTATCAGCACCCCGAGTACTCGCAGCAACCGGGTCCAGCGCAACCGGGGCCCGCGCAGCCGCCGCATTCCTATCCAGAACAGGGCAATTCTTGGCAGGGACAGCAGGCGTGGAACGCGCCGAATGGGCAGCAGCCAGGATTTACTGCGTATCCGAATAACAGCGGGCAGTTCCCGCCACAGGCTCCGCGCACGAAGACGCCAACCGATGGCTTCTTCTCCGGCCTCTTGGACTTCAGCTTCGATAAATTCATCACCGTAGGCTATGCTTCGGCGATTTATGTCATCGGCATGATCATCCTTGGCTGCACGTGGTTGTTGGGCCTACTTTTAGGATTCGTTTTCTTTGGTCCGTTCGGGATTATCACCGCCATCTTGGTTACGCTTATCTGCTTTGGCGAGCTCATTGGCTTGAGGCTCTTTTTAGAGTTCGCAGTCGCAAATATCCGGACGACGCAATATACCCGCGAAATCCTGCACCGGCTGAACTAGGCATAAGCTACAAGAAAAGCACATTCTCCTCTGGGATTGAACAGGGAGAATGTGCTTTTTATATTGGCCTAATAAGCCGCAGTGTGGGCTTAGTCGAGCAGCTGGGCAACGCTATCGGGGTCGGCATCGGAAAGCATCTGGCGGATGCGGTCGTACTCATCGTCCTCGCCGATGGCCTTGGCGGCGCGTCCGAGGGCGGCAATGGCGCGCAGGACACCCTGGTTGGGCTCGTGGGAGAAGGGGACTGGGCCCCATCCCTTCCAGCCGTTGCCGCGCAGGCGGTCCAAACTGCGGTGGTAGCCGGTGCGGGCGTAGGCATAAGCGGTGATGTACTCGTTGGGATCCGCACCCTCTAGCTTGTCGAGCTCCTGCTCCGCGAGCATGGCCCACAGCAACGGGGAATCCGGGTGGTCTACGATGCCGGTGGCAGGTGCGGCCGCGTCCTTGGTGCCGGGATCGGCGGGCAACTTTATAGGTTCTGGGGCAAGCATGTCTTTCATTTCCATAAGACACACTCTAGCGATGCTCGTGCGGGCCTACCAGAAATCAGAAACGTTAAGCCCAAAAGAGTAGAGCGCGCGGCGCACCACCGGCAGGGACAGCCCGATGACAGAAGAAGGATCGCCGTCGATGCTATCGATAAACCAGCCGCCCATGGCCTCCAAGGTAAACGCGCCTGCGCACTCCAAGGGCTCGCCGCTGCGGGCATAGGCTTCGATATCGGTGGCAGAAGCCTCCGCGAACCGGATGGTCGTGGTGGAGGTTTCCACGTGGCGCTGCGTGCCAAAAATCAGGCAATGGCCGGTAAGCAGTTGCGCGGTGCGGCCTGCCTGTTGGTGCCAGCGCTCGATGGTGGCGTCGATGGTGTGCGGTTTGCCCTGCAAGTGGTCATCCAATAGCAGCATGGAATCGCCGCCGATAACTGGCTCGTCGGGGTACTGGGTGGCTACCTTCTCGGCCTTGGCGGTGGCAAGCTTTGCCACGGTATCGGCAGGTGAGCGTCCCGCCAATTGGGCTTCCAAGGCGCGCTCGTCAATATCGGCGGGCTTGAGCACCGGTTCCACGCCGGCCCCGCGCAGGATGGAGGCTCGCGAGGGGGACTGTGAGGCCAAAATGAGGCGCATTAGTAATACCGCACGGTGTGGAAGGCGGAAGGATTAAAGACGCGCTGCGCGCCGTAGTGGTCGAAACGCTCACCGGGCCTGCCCCAGTGGTTGCGATCCCCAAAGGCGCCGGAATGGTCCTTTTGCATCTGCTTGAGCACCGTCGATAGCGCGGCGCGCTCTTCTTCCGTGGGGTTTCCCTTCAGGACTTTGATTTCGGGTTCAGACATCTTTTCCTAAACAGTTCCGTGCTTCTTTGGTACTTGTGCCACGACCTTGCGCTCTAGCAGGCGCAGGCCTTCAACCAGGTAGTGGCGGGTGGCGGAAGGCTCGATGACATTATCGGCCAGGCCGCGCTCGGCGGCGGCGTAGGGGTGCAAGAAGAGCTCGTCCATTTCTTCCTGCTTGTCCGCATCGCCGTAGATGGCCAGCGCGGTTTGGGCTGCTTCGGCGACGGCGATTTCTGCGGTCGGCCAGGCATAGACCAAATCCGCGCCCAGATCCTTAGAGCCCATAAACGCGTAAGCCGGGCCAATGGCCTTGCGGGTTACCACCGTAAGCTTGCCGACGCTCGCTTCCGCCTGCGCATACGCAAACCCCGCCGCCCGACGCAGAAGACCGGCCCTTTCTTCCTCCGGCGTGGAAACGAAACCGGGCGAGTCCACGAACTCGATGATCGGCGTATTGAAGGCATCGCACAGGCGCACAAAACGCGCCGCTTTTTCCACCGCGGCTGAATCCAGCGCGCCATTGAGGGACAGCGGTTGGTTGGCAACGATGCCCACAGCGCGGCCATCCACGAAGGCAAAGCCCGTGATGATATTGGGCGCGGCCTCTGCCGAAAGCTCAAAGAAGGAGCCCTTATCGACGACCGCGTTGACCACCTCGCGCATGTCATAGGCATCCGCTGCTGAATCCGGGATGACGGAATCCAGATTAAACTCGGCGACCTCGCGCGTATCGATGCGCGTTGCCTCGGCGCGGTTATTAGCCGGCAGGTAAGCCAGTACGTCGCGGACCAAGGCGAGGGCTGCTTGCTCGCTTGGGGCGCTGAGCTGCGCGGTGCCCGATTGCGCGTGGACTGCGGCACCGCCAAAGGTGTCCGGTTCCGCTTGGGCCACGTCGCTGGCTGCCTGGTGCAGGCTGGTGCCGTGGGTGACAATGAGGACATCGGCAAGCGTGGGCGCAAATGCCGCAATGCCGCTGGTATCCCCGGCCACCACGGAGATCTGCGGGATAAGACCGGAGGCCTCGGTCGCGCGGGCGAGGATGCGGGCGTAGCCAGCCAGCGTGACGATGCCCTCTTGTACGCGCGGGCCGGTGGAATCATAGATGCCGACGATGGGCACGCCGGTTTTCAGCGCAAGGTCATAGACCTTGGTGAGCTTTTCCGCATAAACCTCACCCATCGTGCCGTCAAAGACGGTGGCATCCTGGCTGAAGATGCACACGCGACGCCCATCAATCGTGCCGTAACCGGTCACGATGCCATCGGTGTACGGGCGATCGTGCTCGCGGCCAAAGTCGGTGGAGCGGTGGCGGGCTAGTGCATCGGTTTCTACAAAGGAACCCTCATCGAGCAGCTGATTCACGCGAGTGCGGGCGGCTGGCTCGCCTTCCCCCAACGGCGCGCGGGACTCGGCGAGCTTGTTGTCCAGGTCCTCAATCTTGCCAGCGGTGGTCTTCAGGTCAGTCATAGGCGCTGAGTTTACTAGTGGAAGGCCAAAGATGCGGAAATCGTGCGGTTTGGGCATCGTCACAGTGTCGGTGGCGGCGCGCTATCGGTGCGGCATTAGCGCGACCGGAGTATCTGCCAGGCGTTAGGAAATATTAGCTCCCCTTTATGGGGGTAAGGGTGAAATGTGTTGTGCAGCGTTCGTTACCGGTAAGGGGCGTTTTCCCACCGTAACGACGATAAATGCCATAAAGAGAGATAGCTGTAACTGTTGAGGAGCTATAACGAAGAGCTTAATATCAGCTGTGTCTTCATGAATTTTTCTCGTATCCTTAAACAACCACAAGGACGGTCTTCTGGTGATTTCAAAGGGACTGCGACTTGTCGCGCCGCTTGCCATCGCGATACTTCTCGCGCCCGCGGCACATGCGCGCGATATTCCCCCGATGCCACAGGCATATCCCATTACCAACCTCTATAAAAGCTGCAGCGCCGCCGGAGATAACACCGAACGCGAATGGCGGTTTGCTGAAACAGGACGTCGCTACATGAGCGACGGAACCTTGCAATTCAAAAACACCACCGACCAGGAGGTGCCGTACACCGCAGAGGTAGAAACCGGCACCAATCACGAAATTGATGCCAACTCCAAGGCCAAGTTGCCCTCTGGTTGGGACACCACCGCCAAATCCGATATTGGCCTAAAAATGGCCAATGGCTGGCGAGATAAAGAAACCTTCGGGCCCGTCAAACTCAAGCCGGGTGAATCCTTCCGCGTGGAATACGGCGTGGTGGAAAAGGACTTTATTTCCATGTTCGTCGGCTGCAATGATGACCGCCTCGAAAACATTCCCGGCGCCAACGTCATCCGCGGTAAAGGCCCAGCAGAGCGCTATGCCTTTGCCTATATCATCAAGGCCGATGGATCCGTATCGGACCTGGCAATGGAAATTCCGTCTCGATCCGGCAGCACTAATTCTAAGCCCATCGAAGGTAGCTACACTGCGGTTTCCGGCCCCAGCTTGGAAAAGATTGCTGATCCGAACAAAGACGAGATCATGCAACCAGCCGCTGAACCCCAACGCGATCCTGCTTGGCCCAAGGAAGGCGAAAAGTGCGAAGCCAACGATAACTCCTGGTATCCGCTGGATATCACCGCGGTGAAGCCAACCTTCCGCAAGCCCGGTTATTCCACCGACTTCCTCAACTGGTCTCAGGGCGACTATGAATTTGCTCCGGTAACGGACTTCGTGGTTGGTGCCCAGCACGATCCATATACCAATTGGCGAGGCAATAGGGGCGATATCCCTCAGGGGTGGCTCGAGTCCGTGGGCGCCATCAAGCGTGCCTACATGCCGGTCGGTACTGAACTCAAACATGTAAACCTTGCACCCGGAGAGCGCGTTCGCGTGGAGTACGGCACCACCATGACCCGTATCAACTATCGCGAAGTGCACTGCGGAAAATCCGGCAAGTACGACCTCACCTCGAACTATAAACAGACCACCGCCCCGAGCGGTTTCTGGGCCGAAGCCACAATCACTTCCAAAGACGGCAGTACCCGCACCGTAGACGTCACCCCTGACGAATACCGCGATCTGCCCGTACCCACCCAAACCATCTACTAAATACCTGCTAGGAGTACATCTCATGCGCATTTCCAAGATTGCGTCCACCACCGCGGCTTTAGCCGTTGCCGCCGGCGTATTCGCTGCCCCAGCCGCCAATGCATTGCCGCAGCGCGACCTGGGCCCTGCAAACCCCACTACGATTGGTGAACGTTGCGCCAATCCTGGCGATACCGGCCAGACCATTGATATTAAGCGCACCTATTTCGACGGTTCCGCCGGTACCTGGACCGTTTCCAACTACAACGACGAGCCGCTTCCCGTAACCCGCTCCATCAAGGAAACCAAGTCCAAGACCTGGAACGTTTCTGCTGGTGTGGACTTCAAGCTGTTGGATCTGATTCACTTCACCTTCTCCTCCAGCTACACCTCTAGCCAGACCTACGAGGTAGGCGAGCAGGTTGGCCCATACGATATCGCCCCGGGAAAGACTGCCGTGCTGAAGGCTGGTTGGGTAGTCTCTGACTTCGAGGGTCAAAAGACCGTGTGCGGTTCCGACCACACCTGGCAGGCCAATGGCGGTAAATTTACCGCAACTCTGCCCAAGGAACGCCACGTCGCAGTCTCCACCCGTGATAACAACGATTGGGGTTAAACCGTGAAGGTGAAGACCATCGCTAGTGCAATCGCAGCGCTGAGCTTGGTGGCCGTTCCCGTAGCCCATGCCTCTGACTTCGGCGGAGACTTTGAACTGCCCCAGCGCTGGAACGATGACTTTAAGCCCGGCACGCATTGCGCAACGCCGGGGGAGAACTCAACCTATGTCACCGCGAAGCGCCGCTGGTTCAAACAAACCGATGCCGCAAGCGTGGCAAACCACAATGCTGAGCCGGTGCCGGTCAAACACACCGTATCCAAAGCGCGGACGGAAACCGTTGAGGTTTCCGGCTCCGTGCAGGGAGAGGGAGATTTGGCCAAGATCCTGACTAAGACCTACGGATTCAACTATGTAAGCGAACAACACTGGAAGATTAACCAGGTAGTTGGGCCATACACCTTGCCTGCAAATTCCCAAGGCAAGTTGGTGTGGGGCTTTACCATGCTGGATACCGATGGCCAGGATGTGCGCTGCAACCGAGATCAAGTATGGGAAACGGTAGGAAAACCATATTCGGCCACTGTCCCTGAAGCTCGCTATTCCGAGCTGCGCTTAGAAGACGCTCCGGACTGGAGTTAGTTCATCAGAAAATGAGCCCAGCCGCACCCTGTGAATGGGGTGTGGAGCTGGGCTCTTTTTTGTAGCAGCTACGGCGCGCACTGCTTGGTTTGTAGAAGTGCATCCTCCAAAGTGCATCCTCTGAAGTGCATCCTCCAAAGTGCAGGGTCCTCTGCAACATTTGAGGAAGATTTGCGATATCTGAGGGCCGGGTTTGCTCAGTTATCGCAGTGGAGGATGCACAAATTGCAAAAGCAGGCCCATCCACCGGCATGGCTGGCCGTGCAGCGGTCATGCCGGGCCAAAGACAGCCGCTCTAGGCCGGCAACCAGGCGTATCCGTAAGGTCCGAGCTCGACGGGGCCTAGGTCAACGGAGCGGTCGCTGAAATTGTGCAGGCACAACAGGTCGCCGCGCTGGTAACCGAGCACACTTTCCTTACCGGTTTCCACTGGCTCGCAGGGTGCCGTTCCCAGGTCGGGGTGCGCGTGGCGCTCTGCAATCATGGTGCGCACGCTGTGGAGCAGGGAAGTGGCATCGTTGAGCTGAGATTCCACGGACGTGCCGCCGACGATAGGCAGCCGCGCCGGGGTGCGCGCGCTAAAGCCCGCGGTTTCGCTATCGTCCCACTGCATGGGGGTGCGAACGGCATAACGATCCGGCAAAGAGGTGTCATCGAGCATGCCGATTTCATCGCCATAATAAATAAATGGCGCTCCCGGCAGGGTCATCAGCAGCGAAAACATCAGCTCCACCTTGCGGCGGTCCCCACCCATCAACGGCATGAGCCGCCTGGCGATGCCCACGTGCGCCCGCATGCCTTCCTCTGGCAGGTAGGTCTGATACATCAGCTCACGGACATCATCGTCAACCATTTCCAAGGTCAATTCGTCGTGGTTGCGCAGGAAGGTACCCCACTGGCAGCCCTCGGGCAGCGGCGGTAGTTGGTCGAGGATGTCGTAGACGGGGGTGGCATCGCCAAGCGCGAGCGCTTGGTACAGCCGCGGCATGACCGGGAAGTTGAAGACCATGTGGAAGCGGTTGCCGGAGCCGTAGAAATCCATGGTCTCCTTGGGCGGCTGGTTGGCCTCCGCAATGAGGACGGCCTCGGGATAGTGGGTATCCATAAAGGAGCGAATCTTTTCCACGAACTCCACCGTCTCCGGCAGGGATTCGCCGCCGAGCTCATCGCGCTCGAAGAGGTACGCAATGGCATCGAGGCGCAGGCCATCAAGGCCTTTGTCCATCCAGAAGGACAAGATATTAAAGACCTCATCCTGCACGTCCGGGTTATCGTAATTGAGATCCGGCTGGTGGGAGTAAAAGCGGTGGAAATAGTACTGCTGGCGCTCCTCGTCCCAGGTCCAGTTGGAGGTCTCGACGTCGGTGAAAATGACGCGGATTTCGGGGTAGCGCTCGGGGTCATCGCCCCAGACGTAGAAATCCCCAAACGGGCCATCCGGATCGGAGCGCGAGGCCTGGAACCACGGGTGGTCGGAGCTGGTGTGGTTGAGCGCCAGGTCCGTCATGATGCGCATATCGCGGCGGTGCAATTCCTCAACCAGTTCCTCGAAATCCGCCATCGTGCCGTAATCGGGGTGGATGGAGTAATAATCGGCGATATCGTAGCCGTCATCGCGCAGCGGCGAGGCATAAAACGGCGAGAGCCAGAGGCAGTCCACGCCCAACCACTGGAGGTAATCCAGCTTGTCGATGACCCCGCGCAGCGTACCGATGCCCTTATTTTCGGCCTCGTTATTGCCAGAGTCCTTAAAGGAGCCCACGAGGGCTTGATAGAAGACGGCGTTGTGGTACCAGCTCATTGCAGATCCTTTCTTTTTGCCCGCCACGCAAGATAGGTCAGTGCGCACAGCGCGCCGGCCACTAGGCCGGGCCATACGGCGGGAGAGTCTTCAAATAGGTTCACCACGGCTTGGATAACCGCAAGACACGCGAAGAAGCCGAGGAATCCGAGAAGCGAATCCCACAGCAGGGACCGGCGCATTAGGCCTTGACACCTCCTGCGGTAAGCCCGGCGACGATGCGGTGCTGGAAAATGAGCACCATGATGATAAGCGGAATGGTCACCAATGCACCAGCCGCCATGGTTGCGGCATAAGGGTACTCGAAGGCCGAGGGGCCAGAGAAACGGGCGATGGCCACCGTGACCGGCTCGGTCGCAGTCGTGGACAGCTGCTTGGCCAACATGAATTCATTCCACGTGGTGATAAAGGCGATGATCGCGGTGGTAAACAGTGCCGGTGCGGCCAGAGGCAGGAGGATGAGGCGGAAGGCCTGGGCACGTGAAGCGCCATCCACACGGGCAGCCTCCTCAAGCTCCCACGGCAGCTGCCGGAAAAAGCTGAGCAGGGTATAGACCGTTAGTGGCAGGGCGAAGGAGATATTTGGGATGATCATCGCCCGGTAGGTGCCGATCCACTCTAGGCGGCCAAAGAGCTGGAAGAGCGGGGTAACCAGCGCGATGGCAGGGAACATGGAGGCCGCCAGGATGATGCCGGTGACAATACCCTTGCCGGGAAAGTCATAGCGGGAGAGCGCATACGCGGTAAATACGCCGACTAAGACGGCTACCGTGGTGGTTGCGAGCGAGATGAACAGCGAATTGCCCAGCGCGCCGAGGAAGTCATTGCCCTTATCCGTTGCGAGGGCATCGCGGAAATTATCGAGCGTGATATGCGTTGGCCAGGGCGTGGTATCGAAGGTGAATTCCTGGCTGCGCAGGGCGGTGACCACCATCCAATAAAAAGGGGCAAGGCCCCAGAACATGATGAAGATAATGCCCGCGTAGTGTCCGAATTTACGCATTATTTTGCACCCTTTCTGCCGGAGACATCCGCGCCTAGGAAGCGGATGAGGATGAAGGCGACGAAGAAGATGAGCAAGAAGATAAGGGTGGATAGCGCCGAGGCGGAATTGAAGTTACCTTGGCGCATATCTTCCACCACCAGCTGGGAAATGGTGGCGGTAGGGGAATTAGAGGAGCTCGAAATCATGATGACGGGAAGGTCATACATGCGCAGCGCATCCAGGGTGCGGAAGAGCACGGCCACCATCAGGGCTGGGCGCACTAGCGGCAGGGTGATGCGGAAGAAGGTTTGGATGCGGTTAGCGCCATCGACGCGGGCGGCATCGTAGACATCCTTGGGGATTATCTGCAGGCCAGCCAGGATGAGCAGGGCCATAAACGGTGCGGTCTTCCACACGTCTGCGATGATGACGGCAAAGCGCGCATAAAACGGGTCCGTGGTCCAGGCGATATTCGCGCCCAGCAAGGAATTGACTATGCCGTCCGGGGCGAACATGAACTGCCACAGCTTGGCCGTCACGGCGGTAGGAATGGCCCAGGGGATAAGCACGGCAGCGCGCACTAAGCCGCGGCCGCGGTACTCGCCGTTCATGATGATGGCCATGAACATGCCGAGAATGGTCTCCAGGGCGACCGTGACCACGGTGAAAAACAGCGTGATTTTTACGGCGGGCCAAAAGTCGGTGGCGATAACTCCGGGCGGACACGTCGTGATTTCACCCGCACCGGACACACAGCGGTTATTGATCCAGTACAGGTAATTGTCTATGCCGGCGAAACCGCCTTCTTCAAAGAGACCCGTTTTGGGGTTGAGCTGCCGGTTTCCCTGGAAAGACAGGATGACCGCGCGCACGATGGGATAGCCGATGATAATGCCCAGTACGATGAGCGCCGGGGCGATCAGCGCGGCCGGGCGCCCGAAATTGGCAAACCTGGAGGTGCTAGAGGCGCGCTTGGGCTTTTTCGATCGAGGGTGCTTCTGTTGCGTCGGCGAAGTGGTGACCACGGGAGTTCGCCTTTCTGATTCAGATGATTTCTAGTGCGCTAGATTCTATCCCCAACTGGGACGGGAAAACCACAAAGGGTGAGGCAGTGGCATATGCGCCTTCCTCACCCATTTGTGTACTAGCGGTTCGCTATATATTTCTCGCTTTTCAGCATGCTCCCTGCCCGTAGGATACGAGGTCCAGGGAGGGCTTCTTTAACCCTGCGAAGCAGAATCGATGGCCGCCTTCATATCGGAGGTGGCATCCTCGACGGACTTGCCATCGGTAAGCGCGGCATAAGCGTTGTCCTGAATGGCCTTAGAGATGGCGGAATAGAACGGCGATACCGGACGCGGTGCGGCGTTTTCTAGGGATTCCTTCAGCGCTGGCAAGTAGGGGAATTCCTCCTGCAACTGTGGATCATCGTAGATGGAGGAAAGAACCGGCGGGAAGGACTGCTCAGCAAAGGACTTCTGGTTCTCCTCATTGATGATGAAGTTCATGAAGTCCAGGGCGGTGCCCTTGTTCTTGGAATTGATGTTGATGCCGTTGTTGTAGCCGCCCAAGGTGGACACGCCAACGCCATCCTTGCCCAGCGGTGCTTGGACCTCAACGTCAATGCCGGCATCTACGGCATTGGTGTACATGTAGGGCCAGTTCACTGCGAAGGCGGTCTTGCCTTCGGTGAAGGCCATGTTGGTCTCTTCCTCGGTGGCGGCGGTGGAGTCCTTGGAGATGATTTCGTCTTCATAAGCATCCACCATGGCCTGCAGGCCTTCCTGGGCTTCCTTGGAGTCGACGGTGGCATTGCCGTCATCGTCAAGCACCGAGCCGCCCCAGCCCTCCATGAAGCCGGCGGTGTTCAAAGCCAAGCCCTCGTACTGCTTGAGCTGGGTGGTCAGGCACTTCTTGTCATCTTCCAGGGCCTTGCAGGCGGATTCGAGGTCAGCGAATTTCTCCGGGGTAGCGTCCGCGAGCTCAGTATTGCGGAAGAGGAGCTGGCCATTGGTGTTTTGCGGGAGCGCATACAGCACGTCATTGTAGGTGGCCGATTCCACGGTGGCGGGCAAGAGCTCCGAGGTATCGGTCTCGAAGTCACCGTTTAGCGGCTGGAGCCACTGGTTGGCGGCGAATTCCGCGGTCCAGACCACGTCGAGGGCCATGACATCGTAGTCATCATTGCCGGCCTGGAGGGACTGCACCAAGGTCTCGCGCTGGGCATCGGACTCGCCCGCGAGCTCCTTGAGGGTGACCTTTTCATCCGGATTTTCTTCATTCCACTTATCGATGATGGGAGTGATCTTATCCGTGTCGTTCTTGCCCATGGCAAAGGTGATGGGGCCGTGGGAGTCAGCGCCGGAACCGGAACCGGATGCGGAGCCATCCGCGTTATCTGCACCGTCGTCAGACGTGGAGCAGCCTGCCAGCGCCAATACTGCCGTGGTGGCGACTGTGGTGCGAATGAAGTACTTCTTCATGGGAATTCACCTTTCAGAAAGCTTGGGTGTTCCTTAAAAATAATTTACAAACACCGCGCGCAGAATAGATTTTGATTATTCACCTCTAAATGGGGGGTAATTTAGGAGGTGGAGATACGTCGCCCGGTTTCTGGGTCAAAGCGGTGTGCAGCGCTTGCATCAAAGGTCAATACAACCTCCTCACCGCGCTGCGGCGGGGTGCCTTCACACCGGGCCACGAACCGTGCGCTACCCACCGTGGCGTAGACAAAGGATTCGGAACCCAACTCTTCAACCAGGTCGACCACGCCGCGCAGTCCCTCAGCCCCCTCATTGAGGTGCATATTTTCCGGGCGCACACCCAGGCGCTCGCCGTTGTGGTCAAAGATATTCATTGCAGGCGAACCAATAAAGCCGGCGACGAACTCGTTGGCCGGTTCCGCATAAAGCTCGCGCGGCGGGGCAACCTGTTGCAATTCGCCATCTTTCAGCACCGCGACTCGGTGCCCCAGCGTCATGGCCTCGACCTGGTCGTGGGTGACATAGACCGTGGTGGTACCAAGGCGCTGCTGCAGGCTCGCAAGCTCCGTACGGGTTTGCACGCGCAGCTTCGCATCCAGGTTAGAGAGCGGCTCATCCATGAGGAAGGCCTTAGGGTTGCGCACAATGGCACGGCCCATGGCAACGCGCTGGCGCTGACCGCCCGAGAGGTCCTTGGGCTTGCGCTTAAGGAACTCGCTCAACCCCAGCATCTCCGCGGCATCCTGGACCTTTTGCTTGATTTCAGCCTTGGGGAGCTTCGCCAGCTTGAGCGAAAAGCCCATGTTTTCTTCCACCGAAAGGTGCGGGTAGAGCGCATAATTTTGAAAAACCATCGCAATATCGCGATCGCCCGGTTCAAGGCCCGTGACATCCGTATCATCGATGAGAATCCGGCCACTAGACGTTGGTTCAAGGCCGGCCAGCGCGCGCAGCGTCGTGGACTTGCCGCAGCCAGAAGGGCCCACCAAAACGAGGAACTCGCCGTCCGCGATTTCTAGGTCCAATTCCTTCACGGTGGGCGCCGCCGCGCCGGGGTAAGTGATATTTACCTTTTCAAAAGTGACCTTTGCCATGCGCAACACACTAGCACCACCAGCGGACGGTATCTTGGAATCTATGACTGCACTTGATAAGCACCGCATCCGCACCGCCCTGGCAGAGGACTTCACCACCATCGATTTTGTGGATCAGACCGGTTCCACCAATACCGATCTGATGCAGGCCACCAATGTCACCGATGGCACCGTGCTGCTTGCCGATGAGCAGTTGTCCGGCAAAGGCCGCCTCGGCCGGGCGTGGACGGCGCCAGCCGAATCCCAGGTGATCTTTTCCGTGCTGCTTTTGCCCGATTCTCTCGACCACTTGGGCACGCTTCCGCTGGCTGCGGGCCTGGCCGTGACCGATTCCATCGAGGGCTCCGTGCTGAAATGGCCGAATGACGTGCATATCGATGGCAATAAACTCTGCGGCATCCTTGCCGAGGCCGGTCCCGTGGGCCAAGCCTTCAAGTCCGCACCGAAGACTGAGGTCAATAAGGCAGAACTGAATAAAACTGAGTTGAACAAGGCTGAGGTCAACAAAGCTGAAGTCAATAAAGCCGAGGTAAATAAGGTCGTCGGCGGGCAGGCGCCCTCTGCGCGCGTGGTCGTAGGCATGGGTATTAATGTCACGCTCAGCCGCGAAGAATTGCCCATTGAAAAGGCCACCTCGTTGGCTCTGGAAGGCCGCGATACCGACCGCACCGAGCTGGCCATTACCGTGCTGAAAAACCTGCGCCGCCGCATTACGCAGTGGGAGAACCAGGATCCGCAGCTTATGCAGGATTACCGCGCGGTGTGCTCATCCATTGACCAGGAGGTGCGGCTGGAGACCCCGACTGGCGATGTCATCGGCCGTGTTGAGGGCATTGGTGAGGACGGCCGCATTAACGTCGCAGGCGAGTACTACTCCGCCGGTGACGTGACGCATCTGCGTCCGGCGCGATAGGCGCCGCACGTTAGATGTCGCACGATCGGCGCCGCGCGATAGTCGCCGCGCGATAGGTATCGCGCGGCAGGCGACGCGCAGCAGGCGTCGGGTGGTAGTTCGCGCAGTCCGAGTAGCGCTGCCTCGCACTGGTACTATCCATGGCTATGGGATTGATGAAGATGGGCCAAGGCGAGGTCAAGCGCGCGGATGTATCCGCGCCATTTCGCGCGCTCGTTTTCCCATTCCTGGAGCTCATCCTCATTACTGGCGTGCTGTGGATTGCCATCGGCTGGTGCGATGCCCAGGGAGTAGAACCCATGCTGCGCAACGGGCTCGTCGTCTTGTGGGCCGGGCTGAGCACGTGGCGCTTTCTCATTCCGTTTTATAAGGCTCGCCGCAAGCGGTTCATCGTGACCAATCGCCGCGTCATTGTGCGGGAAGGCCGCCACATCGATTCGATTCCACTGGAAGATATTCGCGGCGCCCGCAAGCGCCGCGGCGGTATCTCCATTGCGCTCAACGGCTGGGACAGGGCCATGTATTTTCCCACCGTGGCCAAGTCAAAGCAGGTGGCGGAGATTATTAATGATCGCCCTTGGTTTTAACCTCGGTGGAGTGCAATTGCTTATCAAGATCCTCCGGTGCGAGGTTAGCGCTGCTGAATTCTTGGGTCAGCGGCAGGCGCAGTTCTAGATCTGAACCGGGGCAGAGCTCGATTTTCGCCTCATCCACGGTGTAATCCAGCACATGTCCGCCGGACTTACGCGCGGCGTCGATAAAGTGCACGTGGCAGCCGGGTACAGAAATCCCGCGCTCGTACACGGGAGTGCGGAAGCCACCGATGACTCCTTCGACATCGCTAAAGTGCAGCTCTTTATCGCCGCCGACCGCCTTGGTCATTGGGGGATAGGGCTTGGTTTGTTTGACCACGGTGCGCGTGGTGACCTCAGAAAACCTGCCCGTGATACGGACCGCGTACATGTAATTGGCGGAAGGTTCCACCTCATCGATGAAGGCGGAAAGCTCGTCGCGGCGCAGGCCCCGTGGGGCATCGACAAGAATGCGCGGCACAAAATTGGTGGCCACGGCATAAGGAGTCTGCTGGTCCAAGTCCGCAACCCGTGCGGAGCCATCGCCGCGCAGTTGGTAGCAGGTCCCGTCCAGAATGATCATTTCACCATCTAGGCCGTTAAAGGTACCGATGCCGAAATTGCCCTTTCCTAGCAGCTCAGAGATGGTCATCTCGCCGTCATAAATGCCATCAAGGAGGGCGCTCATGAGGGAGTTCTGGAAGATCGAATGACGGGTAAACATGGTATCCAAGCTAATATTGTGGGCGTGAGTGTCTCAAAACCTATTGTAACTGTCTGTGGCGATGGTCAGCTGGCGCGCATGATGCAGCCTGCCGCCGCTGAACTCGATATTCATCTGCGGATTCTTGCTGGTAGCCCGGATTCTTCGACCGCGCAGGTCACCCCGGACATCGTGGTGGGCGATTATCACAAGTACGAGGATCTGCTCGCGGCAGCCCGCGGCGCGGATGCGGTTACCTTCGAGCATGAGCATGTGCCCAATGAGCATTCCGCCGCGCTTATCGATGCCTCCTTTAACGTCCAGCCCCAGCCCAGCGCCCTGCGCTATGCCCAGGACAAGCTGGACATGCGGGAAAAGCTCTCCGCACTGGGGGCGCCCGTTCCGCGGTTTAGCGCAATCGAATCCGTTGCTGATGCCCGCGCTTTTTTCGATGCCGTAGACGGGCGCGTTTGTCTCAAGGCCCGCCGCGGTGGCTATGACGGCAAGGGCGTGTGGTTTCCCTCGGATGCCGATCTTGATGAGCTCGTCGCCGAGCTATTAGACGCCGGCACGCCGCTCATGGCCGAAGAGAAGGTGGATCTGACCCGCGAGCTGTCCATCTTGGTAGCGCGCCGCCCATCCGGTGAAGCCAAGGTCTGGCCCATTACCCAGTCCCGCCAGGCCAACGGCATCTGTGCCGAGGCCATCGCGCCCGCGCCCGATCTCTCGCCTGATCTGGCCGAACGCGCCTCTGCGCTGGGGCTAAGCATTGCCGAATCCCTCGGCGTGACCGGCGTGCTAGCCGTGGAGCTTTTCGCCTTCAACGGTGAAAATGGCGAGGACATCTCCGTTAATGAATTGGCCATGCGCCCGCACAATACCGGCCACTGGACCCAGGATGGCTGCGTGACCTCGCAGTTCGAACAGCACCTGCGCGCCGTACTCGACCTGCCCTTGGGTGCGGTGGACGCCCTAGCCCCGGTGACCGTTATGGCAAATGTTCTCGGCGCGGACGAAGATCCCAGGATGCCTATGCCGCAGCGTGTGCGCGAGGTCATGGAACGCTACCCGCACGCCAAGATTCACCTGTACGGCAAGGACCACCGCGCTGGCCGCAAGATCGGCCACGTCAATGTCGCTGGTACATCACTCGATGAGACCCGCGATGCCGCCCGCCAGGCCGCGCACTTTCTCATGCACGCAACGTGGGCATAACTCTTAAAACCTAGAAAGGACATTATGGAACCGCAGGTAGGAATCATCATGGGCTCGGATTCGGATTGGCCCACCGTCGAACCCGCCGCGGAAGTCCTCGCGGACTTCGGCATCCCCTTTGAGGTCGGCGTGGTTAGCGCCCACCGCACCCCGGAAAAGATGCTGGCCTACGCCAAGGGAGCGCACTCCCGCGGCCTTAAGGCCATCATCGCCTGTGCCGGTGGCGCCGCCCACCTGCCGGGCATGGTTGCAGCGGCCACGCCGCTGCCCGTTATCGGCATTCCGCGCGCACTCAAGGACCTCGATGGCCTAGACTCCCTGCTTTCTATCGTGCAGATGCCTAGCGGCGTTCCCGTGGCCACCGTCTCCATCGGCGGCGCAAAGAACGCCGGCCTGCTGGCCGCCCGCATCCTGGGCGCCGGAGACCCCGCCCTGCAAAACAAGATGGTCGCCTACCAAGAAAAGATGGCAGAAGAAGTCGAGCAGAAGGATAAGAACCTGCGCTCGAAGCTGCTAGGGGAGTAGGGACGAGCCCCTTTCTTTTTCGGCTGAAAGAGAGGGAGACTCCAGTCAGCTACCGTTTAGAATTCTTGGAGTCGTCATGGAACCACTCTTTGATCTGCATCCAGAGCAATCCACCAATAAAAACGACGAAACCTAGTACATAAGAAACCCAGAATTCTTTCGGCACCGATTTCTTGTCGTTGAAAAGCCACTCAGTGCCGCCAAGGTAAAGAGCAAAAGGTAAGGGGACAAGCAGAAATATCAATAGCGAGATTAAAAAGGCTTTCCATTTTTAGGCTCGCTCTTACCGCTTCTCTCTTTATTCTTACTATCCTTTCCAAGGCTCTTATGCATGATGGCTGATGTGACCTTCCATTGCAGTGACTTTAAAACTGGACGCTTCTATTTCTGCGTGACCTCTGGCAATTGTGAAGAGGTCGTGGGATAGGACGGCTGGGCGCCGGCGCTGGTGGCGGCGAAGGCGCCGACGCGGGCGGCGAAGGTGGCGGCATCGACAAGCGTGGCGCCTTCAAGGAGCTTGGTGCAAAAAGCACCGGCAAAGGCATCGCCGGCGCCGGTGGTATCGACTGCGGTGATCTGTGGGGTGGGGATGTCCGTGTTGGAATCGGGCGTTGCTACGTAGGCGCCTTCGGCCCCGAGGGTCAGCACCACCGATTTAAAGCCGGCGGAGACAAGGCGGTGGGCGAGCTCGCGCGGGGTGCCGGTGGAAGAAAGGCCCAGTTGCTCAAGGATGAGGCCAGCCTCGTGCTCGTTGGCCATGAGGGGATCGGCCTGCAGGAGGGCGTCGCGGTCCACCTCGATGACCGGGGCGAGGTTGACGACCACGCGCCCTTGAGCGGCATCGACGGCGGCTTTGAAACCGGACGCGGGGATTTCGCCCTGGAGCAAGACCACGTCCGCATCGGCGATGGTGGATTGGCGGGCGGTGACGAAGGGGGCATCGACAAGAGCGTTGGCGCCGGGGGAGATGACGATGGTGTTTTCCCCATCGGCGGAGACCGTGATGACCGCCAAGCCGGTAGTGGTATCGGACTGTTCCACCGCGCTGAGATCGATGCCGGAGCTGTGCATGTAGTGCATGGCGGGCTCGGCGTAGGGATCGGAACCGACCGCGCCGACGAAAGCTACATTGGCGCCCAATTGCGCAGCGGCGACCGCTTGGTTCGCGCCCTTGCCGCCAGCGAGGATCTCGCCGCCGGAGCCCAGCAGCGTTTCGCCGGGGTGCGGGTGGCGTTCGGCATGGACAATAAGGTCAGCATTAATCGAGCCGACGACGGTGAGTTTGCTCATTGGAAATCCTCCTATGAATCGGATTCTACGGTGAATGCAGTGGACATGCGGGGGATATATCGCGTATCGATTATCGATCCTTGAGGCGGGCGCTTATTTTTGATGGCCGCGATGAGTTCTGCGGTGGCTATCTTGCCCATGTGGTCGACGTTTTGGTCCACTACGGATATGGGCGCCGGCTGGAAGCGCAGGTAAATGAAGTCATCGAAACCGACGAGTGCGACTTCCTCTCCAATGGCCTTGCCGGAATTATGACAGGCTTCTAATGCGCCTGCAGTCATCATCGAGTCAGCGGCAACGATGGCCGTGACCCCTGCATTAAGTAGTTCGATCGCGCCCTTATATCCCTCGCGGTGCCGGAAGCTGCCGTGGTGAATGTGGATATCAAGGTCGCGGGCTGCTTCTGCGAATACAGAGAGGCGCTGCCTGCCGGTAGAGGTTTCTTGGGGGCCGGAAAGATAGCCAATCGAGGTATGGCCTTTGTCCTTGAGCTGCGCAATTGCCTTATGCATTCCCGGACCAGGATCAGAAATCACGGCGGGAAATTCTCCCAGTGTTCGGTCAATCAATAGCAACGGCCGATGGGAATGGGCCTGGCGGATGGCGTCTTCTGTGCCATCGAAGGGAACAGTAATTATTCCATCAACCTGCCGCTGCGTGAGGGCATCGAGGGCGCGTTCCAAACGCGCAGGATCCTCGCCGCAGCTGGTAATCATGGTGGCGACACCGTGAGCATTAGCTTCTTGTTCAATTGCGGCGGCCATGGCGGCGAAATACGAGTTATCCAGGCTTGGTATGACGAGGCCGATGGCGTTGGACCGTGCGTTGCGCAGCGCGCGTGCCTGGGCATTTGGGCGGTAATTGAGCTGTTCGGCTGCTTGTTTTACGCGCCTGCGGGTGGCTGCGGAAATAGCTGGATTTCCTGCCAGCGCGCGCGAGGCGGTGGAAATGGACACCCCAGCTGCGGCGGCTACGTGCTTGAGGGTGGTTGCGGCCAATTCGGCTCCTAGGGTTAGAGCAGCTTCGATGGGTCGTGCAATCGATTGCACACTTGTGTCTCAATCTACGGTTCAGTACCTGTGTCTGTCAAGGGTTCGCGCCGGTCTAAGCTAATGTGCATGGAAGATTCCCCGCGCGATCCGCTCCTTGTTTTGGGCTCTCGTGTTACCCACGGTCATCCGGGCGCCATGCTGCGGTCTCGTTTGGATAAGACGCTTGAGCTCTATTCTGGGCAGACAGTTATCGTCTCTGGCTGCGGGGAAGCGGGCGCGATGGCTGAGTACCTCATCAAGCGAGGCGTTGATCCTGGGAATGTGCTTGTGGAACCGGCTGCTACCAGTACAAATGAAAATTTAGAAAACGCACATAGCCTTGCACCAGATGCCGTATTGCAGGTGGTCACCAACGATTTCCATGCCCTGCGCACCACATTGTGGGCCTGGCATTTGGGCATTGCGATTAATGTTCACCCCGCGCGCACGCCGTGGCTGTCGATGCCGCGCAATTACCTACGCGAGGTTGCGGCGACCCCGCATTCCGCAGCGCGAATCCTGTGGCGGCGACTGCGGAGGTAACCGAGGCTACACTGCCTTGAGCGCCTTGCTGATCCCGCTTTGCAAGGTAGGCCGCGATTGCTTCATGGGGTGCGCAATGGCGCGCAGCCCCATATACGCAATCTGATCGGCGGCGCGATTGAGCGGATCCCCGGCATGACCGAGCACACGGCGAATATCCACTTCGCAGGTGCCTTCTAGATCGCCCCAGGCCTGTTGGAATCGGGAGCGCGCACTAGACGAGACACCGCGCCACCTGCGTCCCGGCCGTGCCGCCTTCGAGCCTTTCTTGTGCACAATGTGGTTGACAGCATCCAATGCCGCAACAGAATCGGATTCGATCACGGCCTTCGTCGCACCTACCTTGAGCAGGTACTTTAAGGCGAGCGTGAGCGCTTCTAACTCCAGTTCATCCGTGCTAGCTTTCGTCTCGCGGGTGTGCAGGCGGTAGTCACCGTTTCCCGCCACGAAACACATCGACCCCTTGAATACGGTATCGGAGGAAGCATCGGTAGCGATGCGCACCACCGCGCCCGTCGGCCAGGATGTCGTATGCGAGAAATTCGGCCACCATTTCGCCTCTGGCGTTTCGACCTTGTTTGCTTCCTTCTTCTTCGGGGCCTCGCCCAGCTTGCGGGCCTTCCGCGCGGTCAAGCCAGCTTGTTTGCGGCGTGCGGAGCTCGCGCTTGCCGATGCCCGATTCTCCCCCGCAAAGCTCCCCGTCACCGTATAGCCGCGCTTCTCGAGTGCCGATCGCAGCGCATTTTGCCTGCGACCAGTGACAATCCAGGTACGTCCATCGATTCCGCGCAGGGCGCGCTGTAGCTCGCTAACTGCAACTTTGACGATATCGCCCTTTTTGATCTGGCCTTTGCGTACAAAGCGTGCCTGCGGAGTGTTGACCGCGATGACCCAGCCCTCGATGGTTCCGTCCTCCGCTGAGTCCCAGCGTTCGTCCCACAGGGCGATCGCCACATGGACCGGCGCAGACACCATGTCCTTGGTGATTTTGCGGGTGCCGTAGGTACGCGATTGCGTGCCGGTGAGTGCTGAGAGCTCGAGGGGTTCCATTGGTTCTAGTAAATCACGCCCCATTCCAGCGGTGAGCTGCACGCGCCTGATGTGGACTCGATTCGTGACTGTTCGCGATAGTTTTAGGACTCGTTGCGGCCCCTCCCGCAACAGTGCAACAAAGAGCTGTCCACTGGGCTGCTCAAAGGGCTCTTCAGGATGCCTTGCATAAGCTGCTTCAAGAAGCTCTGCAACCGGCTGCTCAAAGGCCTCTTCCGGAAGCGTGGCAACGGGCAGTGAGAAAGCCGTTTCAGGATGCTCCGAAAGTGCAGGGTCTTATGCAATATTTGAAGAAGATTTGCGATATTTGAGGAGCGAGTTTGCTCAGTTATTGCAGTGGAGGTTGACCATAGGAGGCTGACCTTCCAACCCTGACCAAAGCGACCGACTACCTATCCTTCGCAAAAGGTACTAGTCGCCCGTTCCGTGGGATTAGACCCGTTCAATGCGGATGCCCAGCGGGGAGCTCAGAATATGACCATTTGGAGCATCACGCTCAGCAGTTTCTCTAGGAAGCAGCGAAGATAAAGAGCATGTTAAATCATGAGTTAATTAATCTTCGCTATGCAGGTTCAACTAGTCCTTACTATCCCGCGCTGTACACGGGCGAATTAAAGCGAGTCGCTCCATGGATTGCAGTGAAAACAACGACGTGGGAAAGCTGGCCATGGCATAAGCAACAGCTTGCCCTTACTTTAGCGGCCGGCTTAAGTGCGCACCGCGCGTCATTGGTGGCTAAGTCAGCTGCGCGTATTTGGGGAATTTGGGTGATTCCCAGGAGAAAAGAGCTCGTTGAGCTCGCTTCACCTTCAGGAAGCATTCCACCGCACACGCAGTGGCCGCGAAAGTATTACCGAATGTCACGTATAGGGGAGACATCGGTAGAAAGGTCCGGGGTTCGGGTGACTAATCCGGCACGAACGTGCTTGGATATCGCTAGGTTACATGGGTTTCCGGAGGGGCTTGTAGCGGTCGATTCCGCATTGCGTGCGGGCCTAGTTTCGATAGAAGATCTGAAGGAAACTCGGGCAGCAATGGCTCGGATGAAGGGGCCTATCCCCATGAGAATGGTGGTGGAGCATGCGTATGCCGGTTCTGAATCACCGTACGAGTCGCTGTTGCGGGCGTTGATTATTGAAAGGATTCCCACGGCCACTGTGTACCCACAATTTCGTGTATTGGGAAAGTACCGGGCTGACTTATGTATCGATGGGTGGCTCATTATCGAGGTCGACGGGGATACCAAGTACGACGGTACTTATGGGAAAGCACCGGAAACAGTGGTCAAGGAACAGATGCGCAGGCAACGAGAAATCGAAAATCAGCAATTTAGCGTATTGAGATTCGGGCCAAAAGAGCTGGTCAATGAGCCGAATAGGGTAGTGGAGACAATAGTTGAATACCTGGGGCGAAAGGCGGGAAAAGTAGCGTAGATCACCCCCGAAGCACCCCTAGCTATAGATGTTGTTGAACAACCTCCGCAATAACAATTATGATGATGCGAATCACATTTAAGAGAGACCGGCGTCACGAAAGGTGAAACTAGTGAGTGCTGAAAAACAAGTTTCCGCCTCGGCACAGGCGGATGCGCAGGCGGATGCGAAAACCCCGCCCAAGGGCATTGGCGCCATGGCGGGCGCCATGTTCCTCATGGCTACCTCGGCCATTGGCCCGGGCTTTTTGACCCAGACTTCGGTCTTTACCGTCCAGATGGGCGCTTCTTTTGCCTTCGCTATCGCGCTGTCCATCTTGGTGGACATTGCCATCCAGCTTAATGTGTGGCGCGTGCTCTGCGTGACGGGAATGCGCGCCAATACCTTGGGCAATACCGTCCTGCCCGGATTGGGCTGGGTGCTCGCAGGCTTCGTCTTTTTCGGCGGGGCGATTTTTAATATCGGGAATATCGCCGGCGCAGGCTTGGGCCTGAACGCGATGCTGGGCATCGATGCCCGTATCGGTGGCGTCATTGCGGCGGCGATTGCGGTGTTCATCTTCCTCTCCCGCCGCGCTGGAATGGCGCTGGACCGCCTTGTGGCCGCCTTGGGCGCGGTAATGATCCTGCTTATGTTGTATGTGGCCATCGTCAGCCAGCCGCCGGTAGGGGAGGCGCTTAAGAATACCGTCGCGCCGGGTGAAATCGATTTCTTCGTCATCACCACCATCATCGGCGGCACCGTCGGCGGCTATATCACTTTTGCCGGCGCGCACCGGTTGATCGATGCGGGCTTATCCGGCGTTGAAAACGTCAAGAACATTACGCGGACTTCCGTCAGCGGCATCATCGTCACCGGTATTATGCGCATGCTGCTCTTCTTGGCGGTATTGGGCGTGGTAGCTACCGGCGTCACGCTAAAAGAAAATAATACTGCCGCCGATGCCTTCTACCACGCAGCTGGTGAATTCGGCCTCCGCGCATTCGGCATGGTGCTCTTTGCCGCAGGCCTTTCTTCCGTCATCGGTGCCGCTTATACCTCGGTATCCTTCGTGACCACCCAGGAAACTTCGTCCCGGACCCGCAATATCTTCACCGTCATCTTCATTACGGTTTGTACGATCATTTTTGTACTAATCAACTCCGCGCCGCAAAAGCTCTTGATCTTCGCCGGTGCGATTAACGGGCTCATCCTTCCCATCGGCTTCGCGCTGGTGATGTGGGTGGCCTGGCGCCGCAAGGACCTGCTGCAAGGTTATAAGTACCCAAAGTGGCTGCTTATCCTTGGCAGCCTGGTCTGGTTGCTCACCATCTTCATCGGTCTCCGAGCAGTCTCAGGAATCACGGCGATATGGGCATAATGCATACGCCAGAAGAGGTGCGCGAGTTTGCGCGCACCCACGAGATGACCACCACCGCCGGGCACGCGCGAGGCTACATGCAGGCCAACCTGCTCTCGCTGCCCAGCGCATACGCCTTCGACTTCCTGCTTTTCGCCCAGCGCAACCCCAAGCCGTGCCCCATCGTCGGCGTGCTTGAGGCAGGCCAGTACACCTCGGATCTGCTACCTGGCGGCGATATCCGCACCGATATCCCGGCCTATCGCATCTTTGAGCATGGTGAGCACACGGCCACGCTTGCCGATGCCACCTCCCATTACACCCCTGACATGGTCAGCTTCCTTATCGGCTGCTCGTTTACCTTTGAAACAGCGCTGGTGGATGCGGGCATAGAGATCGCGCATATCAAACAGCAACGCAATGTGCCGATGTACCGGACGAATATTCCTACTACTCCTGCGGGCGTATTTTCCGGACCGATGGTGGTATCGATGCGCCCGATTCCGGCATCGCAGGTCTCCGATGCGGTGCGCATTACCTCCCGCTATCCATCCGTGCATGGCGCGCCGGTGCACGTGGGGGACCCAGCGGCTATCGGCATTGCGGATTTAGCGCACCCAGACTTTGGTGATGCGGTGGATATTCCAGAAGGTTGCTTGCCCGTCTTTTGGGCGTGTGGGGTCACCCCGCAAGCCATCGTGATGGATTCAAAGCCGGAGCTGGCCATTTCCCATGCGCCGGGCAAGATGCTGGTGACCAATGCCCGCGATGCGGAGTACCTCATCCCTTAGGCATTGTCCCCGCTACTTTCTTAGTCCGTGAAGGACAAGATGGTATCGCAGGTTTCTAAGAGGCTATCGCGCAAGCGCGTGGTGGCCTCTTCGCGTTTTCCCTCCGCGATGAGCGTGGCCACATCAACGTTGCCTTGAATGTGCTCGGCGTGCAGCTGTGGGTAGCGGGGGATGACCAATAAGAAGGTAAGCCGCATGCGCGCGAGCAGGTTGCTCATCTGCTCATCCAAGGTGGGAGAATCAAGTCCTGCTACCAGTGTTTGGTGGAAGAGCTGGTTAATGGAGGAGACTTCCTGGTGTTTATCGCGCCTTGCGCATTCGAAGGCGGAGGATGCGAGGGAGATGAGCGAGGGGGCATCGGCAAATGCGCCCCACCGTACGGCGGCCGGCTCGATGGCGGCGCGGGCGGCGAATAAATCGCGGATATAGGCGGCATCCGGGGTGGCGATGAAGACGCCGCGGTGGGGGATGCGTTCAACCAGGCGCTCGGCTGCGAGCGTGGTGAAGGCCTCGCGGAGGGTATTGCGGGAGCAACCGAATTGCTCGGCCACCTTTACCTCGCTGAGTTGCTCGCCGGGCTGAAAATTGCCGGCCGACATCTCTTGGCGCAAAGCGGTGGCGACGGACTGGGAAAGCATGCCCCTCACCTTACTGAATGGGTGAGGCGTCAACGGTCATTCCGTATGACTTAAAGATCTAAAAGTTCTAAAGAGGCGGCGAAGTTCTAAAAGATCTAAATGGAAGGTCTGGCATAGTGATTCCGGATAAGAATCCTTTTCGCCCCAGTTTTGGCGCGTCGCCGGTGTAGCTGGCTGGGCGCGAATTTGAAATCAGCTCGTTTAACTATGGGCTCGTGGGTGGCGTGGGCGCCATGCAGCGTGCCTTGCTGGTCAGCGGTACTCGCGGGGTGGGCAAAACCGTGCTGCTCAATGAGTTCGAAGAATCCGCGCGCCGCCTAGGGTGTGTTGTTATCCGCGCCTATGCGGATGCCCAGATGGTAGCGCAGCTGCGCGATTCCACGATTCCGGAAGCCATCGAGGAGCTGGACTATACGGAGAAGACGGGCCGCAAGATCACGGGATTCTCTGTGGCGGGCGTGGGATCTGTGACGACACAATTGCCCCACAACCAGGCCCAGCCCAGCTTGGTCTCGCGGCTGCGTAGCCTCTTGAAGGCCGCGCGTGCGCATGATGCTGGCGTCTTGTTGACTGTCGATGAGGTGCAAGCGGCTTCCGTGGATGAGCTTGCGCAGCTTGCCACCGCCATCCAGGATCTCATTCGGGGCGAGTACGATATCGCCTTCGCCGCCGCGGGATTGACCTTCGGGGTAGAAGAACTATTGGACCACGAGGGCACCACCTCTTAGCGCCGCGCTCAAAGGCTGGATTTGGGGCTGCTTGATGATGCCACCGTAGCTGAGACCCTGCATAGCACCGCCACCGCGGCTGGGCGCGGTTTCAGCGAGCGCGCTTTGGAAGAGGCGACCGCATTGGTGCAGGGGTATCCGTACCTAATGCAGTTGGTCGGCGCTTTGGCGTGGACCCATGCGGTACTCGATGGCGCGCGAGATTCCAGCGCATATGGGCAACTAGGTGCACAAGATTGCGTTGAAGAATGTTCCTGACGCCCAGCGCGCTTTTCTCAACGCCATGGCGGAGCTGGAAGCCGAACACGGACCTGATATTCCCACCGGTGCCATCGCGGCGCACCTGGGCAAGACTCCCAATGCCATTTCCATGGCCCGCAAGCTGCTTTTAGAACGCGATCTCATCGCCAGTCACCGCTATGGAACCGTGCGCTTTCTCTTGCCCTACCTGGGTGAGTATCTGCGCGGCCAAGCACCCAGGTAGGCAGCACGCGCTAGTCGATGGTCGCAATCACCGTCGCGGAATCCAGGCGGTCGCCCTCCTTAGCGAGGATCTTGATGGTGCCGCCGCGCGGGGCCTTGATGGCAGATTCCATCTTCATGGCCTCGACCGTGGCGATGGAATCGCCCTCGGAGACGCTATCGCCATCGGATACATTCCAGGCCACGAGGTTGGCCTCGAAGGGGGAGGTGACCGCGTTATCGTCGGTGGACTGCGCCCCGGCCGTCGAGGGAGCGGTGGCACCAGAACCGTCCGCGCCGCCCGCACCAGCGCCGGCACCGGCACCGGCGCCTGCGAGGAAGTCCATGGGCACGCCGATATTGACGAGCTTGCCATCGATTTCCACCGCGACCGTCCGGCGCTTGGTATAGATAGCCTCGACCTTGTCTACCTGGTTGGCGGCAGAAGGCCGGTAGTTGTGGTCGAGCCAGTCAGTAAAGACGCCGATTTCGCTGGCGCCGGCATCGGCCTCAGCGGAAGACGCAGTGCCAATAAGTGCTGGCTCGTCCATCATGTCGCGGTGGAAGGGCAGCACGGTGCGCACGCCGGAGACGTCAAACTCGCGCAGCGCCTGGCGCGAGCGGGCGAGGGCTACCTCGCGCGTGGGGCCCCACACGATGAGCTTGGCAATGAGCGAGTCATAGTACGGCGGGATAATGGATCCCGAGCGGACAGCCGAATCGACGCGGATGCCGGGGCCAGTGGGCGGCTCGAAGGAGACGATGGTGCCGGGGCAGGGGGCAAAACCGTTGAGGATGTCTTCGGCATTGATGCGGAACTCAAAGGCGTGGCCGGTGGAATCCGGATCCTCAGAGATAGACAGGGGCTCGCCTGCGGCGATGCGGAATTGCTCGGCGATGATATCGGTGCCGGTCACGACCTCGGTTACGGGGTGTTCGACTTGGACGCGGGTATTGACCTCCAAAAAGGAGATGGTGCCGTCCTCGGAAACGATGTATTCCACGGTGCCGGCGCCGGTATAGCCCACGTGGGAACAGATGGAGCGCGCGCCTTCGATGATGCCGGTGCGCTGGGCATCGGAAAGCGCGGGCGCCGGGGCCTCCTCGATGAGCTTTTGGAAGCGGCGCTGGGTGGAGCAATCGCGGGTGCCCAGCACGCGGACGTTGCCATGGGTATCCGCCAAGACCTGCGCCTCCACGTGGCGCGGGTGGGTCAGGAACTTCTCCACGTAGCACTCGGCGCGGCCGAAGGCCTCCATGGCCTCGCGCCCGGCGGAGTTAAACGCGCCCTCGATCTCATCCATGGAGTCCACGACCTTAAGGCCGCGCCCGCCGCCGCCATAAGCGGCCTTGATGGCAATGGGTAGGCCATGTTCCTCGGCAAAGGCGCGGGCCTCCTGCCAATCATCGATGGGATCTGAGGTGCCCGGAGCCAGGGGCGCGCCGACCTCCTCGGCCACGCGGCGGGCGGCAATCTTATCGCCCAACAGCTCGATGGATTCCGGCGATGGGCCGATCCACACCATGCCGGCATCGGTGACGGTGCGGGCAAAGTCGGCGTTTTCGGAGAGGAAACCGTAGCCCGGGTGGATGGCATCGGCGCCAGCGCGCACGGCGATATCCAGCAGCGCCGGGATATTCATGTAAGTATCGGCGGCGGTATTGCCGGGCAGCGCATAGGCTTCATCGGCAACCTGGGTGTGCAGGGCACCGGCATCGGCCTCGGAATAAATGGCGACGGACTTAATGCCTAAGTCGCGGGCCACGCGGGCAATGCGCACGGCGATTTCGCCGCGGTTAGCAATGAGGACGGTTTTAATCTGCATTTTCTTCTCCAGTATTTAAAGCTTGAGGTGTCACGAGGCGGAAGGTCACGCGCGCGCCGGGCGGGAGCTGCGCGGCGATGTCGATATCTTCTTCCAAGACGGTGGCGATGACGGGATAGCCGCCGGTGACGGCATGGTCGCGCAGGAAGACCACCGGCTTGCCATTCGGCGGGATCTGGATGGAGCCGGCCACCATTCCCTCGGAGGGCAACTCGCCGTCTTTCACGCGTTGCACGGTGATGTCCCCATCTGCGGAGGCTTCAGAAGCCTCCGCGCCGTCTTTCGCCCCGGAAAGCCTGAGGCCAACGCGGTTGGAATCAGAGGAAACGACCCATTCGGTATCCAGGAAGGTAGAGATATTATCGCCAAACCAGTCATCGCGCGGACCCAGCACGCAGCGCAGCGTCGCGCGCGTTTTGCCAGTGGAATCGGCGGATACGCGCAGAGGATTGACCAATTGCGCATCCGTCATGCCGGTCGAGCGCGGCAGCACGCCGATGACATCGCCAGTGGTGACGGGATCGGGGCCGAGGCCAGAAAGGACGTCGGTGGCAGAGGACCCAAGCTCGGATTCGGCAATGATGCCGCCGCGGATGGCCACGTAGTTGCGCATGCCCACCGTTGCGGCACCGACTGTCACGGTCTGGCCGGCGGTAACGAGCACCGGGCGGGCGAGGTGCACGGGCATCTCACCCAGGCGGACGCGGGCGGTGGCGCCGGTAACGCAGATGACGGTATCGGTCAGCGCGCGCAGCTTAATGCCGCCGATATTTTCTAGCACCGTCGCACCCCGCGGATTGCCCACGGCGACATTCGCGGTTGCCGCGGCGGCGTGATCGGCGGCACCGGAGGGTGTTACGCCAAGGTCGCCTACGCCGGGGCGGCCAAGGTCTTGAAAAAGCGTGAGCAGGCCGGCATCGAGGACCTCCATGCGGGGCAGGCGGGCCGGCGAGCGCTTGGATTCCGCGCTGCGATCCACCAAGTCCGGCAGCTCGTCCACGGCGCGGTAGCGCACGCGGTCACCGGGCTGCACCAGCGTGGGTGGGTTAGCGTGCGAATCCCACATCGGGGTATTGGTGGTGCCGAGCAACTGCCAGCCACCTGGGGAAACGCGCGGGTAGACCGCGGAGAACTCGCCCGCGATGCCTACGGCGCCAGCCGGAACGGCGGTGCGCGGATCGGAGCGGCGGGACACGGCCTTGGCCTGGGCAGGATCGGAGGGCGCGCAGTAGGTAAAGCCGGGAGCAAAGCCGCCAAAGGCGGCAGTCCACTCGGTAGAGGTATGCCAGTCAATCAAGGCCTCGCGCGACATGCCGAGGAGCTCGGCGGCGGCGTCGACATCTTCGCCATCGTAAAGCACGTCGATGTCTACCGTGCGCGCCTCTTTTGCGGTAGCGGCGGCAGGGGAGAAGTCCGTCAGGAACTCTGCGGCCGCGCGCGCGGAATTGGGCGCCTCAAAGGTAATGAGCAATGTGGTGGCAGCGGCAATGCAATCCACCTGGTTCTTGAGCGGTTTAGCAGACAGCGCAGCATGCCACGCCATGACCTGCTCGAGCCCGTCTAAATCAACGAGCAGGGCGCGGGTGCCAACGAAGTGAATATGCGGCATTAGATAAAGCTCCGAATGTCGATTCCTTCCGCGCTGAGGCGCTCGACCACACCGCGCAGCAATTTCACGGATCCCGGTGAATCACCGTGGGTGCACACGGATTGGGCATCGACATCGAGCGTCGTGCCGTCGATGGCGGTAATGGATCCGGTTTGGGCGACTTCTAGCACGCGCTTGACGACATCCCCTTCATCCCCCAATACCGCATTGTCCTGCTTGCGTGAGACCAGCGTGCCATCGGGGTTGTAATTACGGTCCGCAAATGCCTCGCGGATGACGGTGAGGCCTTGCGATTCTGCAATATCGACCGCGCGGCCGCCCGGCAGCAGCATCACAGGTAGATCCCCGAAGGCCTTAATGCCCGCGATGACACCCTTGGCCTGTGCCTCGTCCTTGACGATGGTGTTGTACATCGCCCCATGCGGCTTCACGTAGGACACCCGTGTGCCGTTGGCGCGCGCCAGCGCGTCAAGCGCACCAATTTGGTAGGTGACCTCGTCCGCGAGCTCCGCCGCGTTGTAGTCGATGAAGCGGCGGCCGAAGCCGGCTGGATCGTTATAGCCCACGTGTGCACCGACCGTCACTCCCGCACGCGCCGCGGCCTCAAGGGTCTGGGCAATGGAGTGTGGGTCACCGGCGTGGAAGCCGGTGGCGACATTGGCGGAGGAGACCATCTCCAGCATCGCAGCATCATCAGCTACCGGGTTGCCAGCGGTGGTTTCACCCAAGTCCGCGTTGAGATCAATGTGGAGCGAAGCCATTCAACACCGTCCTTAATTGTTGAACAATAAGTGTGAATCTAAGTGTAACCCGTGCCACTGTCATTTGTGAAGGCGGTTACGTTTTCGGGGGCGTGGTATCGGTGGAACAGCTCCTTGCTGGGCAGGCTGAGGCCAAGGTAGAAGACTAAGACTCCACGGCGGCTTGTGGCTCGATTTGGAGGGCAGAGGCGATAACCTCTTCTGCTTCTTCGCGGGAGTTGGCCGCGTGCAGTTGAGCACGGAAATCTTCCTTCATGATGGCGCGGGCGAGGGTGGACAGCAGCTTCAAGTGCTGTTTCCCAGCGTCATCGGGAACGGCGATGAGGAACGCTAAGCTCGTGGGTCCTTCTCCGGTGCCCCAGGTGATGCCACCTTCGGGAAGCCGGGCGAAGGCCAGCGTCGGTGTGGTAACCCCAGCGGAACGAGCGTGCGGGATGGCCACACCGTGGCCCACGCCGGTGGAGTGTTGGGACTCGCGGGCAAGGGCGGCATCGGCAACCGCAGCGGCGTCGCTAATGCGGCCATCGGCTGCGGCGAGGGAAACGAGCGACTTGATGACGGCCTCGGAGTCATTACCGAGTGGCTCATCGAGGCTGATGGTAGAGGTACCGAGAAGCGGGAGCACTGTGGGCTCCTCCGTGTTCTCCTCTGTTTCCGGGGAGCGTTGGGTCAGGCGAATGAGCAGGAGCATGAGCGCGGCACACACGGCAACGCCGCAGAGCATGGACAGGAAGAACCAGGCCACCTGATCCACCGCGCCGAGAACGGCGACGATGGGGCCGCCGTGCATGACATGATCTCGGACGCCAAACGCGCCGGCCATGGCACCGGCGACGGCACCGCCCACCACGTTGGCCGGGATGACCTGCAGGGGGCGCGCCGCGGCCAAGGGAATGGCGCCTTCGGTGATGCCGAAAAATCCCATAAATAGTGCGGCGATACCGGAGTCCTTTTCCGCCTTATTGAACCAACCGCGGCGCAGGAGGGTAGCCACGCCCACGGCGAGCGGCGGAACCGCAATCGCGGCGGCGGCCATACCCATCGGGGCGGCATTTCCCGCGGCGATCATGCCGCCGCCAAACAGGAAAGCAGTCTTATTGAAGGGCCCGCCCATATCGAAGGCGATCATCGCGCCGATGATAAGTCCCAGCACAATCGCAGACGAGCCCTGCAGCCCGCCGAGGTATTCGGTCATGGCTTCAAAGGCGGTGGCAATCGGCGCGCCGATGAAATAGATGAAGGCTAGGCCCACTATCAGCGTGGTGAAAATCGGGATGACGATAATCGGCCAAATCGGCGCGATGAATTTGTGCACCGGAATCTTCTTGATCGCAAGGGCCACGTAGCCGGAGAGAATACCGGTGACGATACCTCCCAAGAATCCGGCGCCAGCCTCGGACCCGTACAGCGAACCGGTTGTGGCGATGAGCCCGGTAATAAGGCCCGGTGCCAACCCCGGCCTATCCGCGATGCCAACAGCAATGTAGCCCGACAAGACCGGCACCATCAGCGAAAATGCCAGGCCACCGAGCTCATTGAGCGTATTCCAGAAGCTATCTTCAGGAATCGACAGTCCTTCCGGCGTGGGCGTGCCACCCAATGACAGCGCCACGGCGATGAGCAATCCGCCGGTAACCACGAAGGGAATCATGTGGGAAACGCCGTTCATCAGCGCCTTGTACATGGTCTGCCCAATACCGCGCAGCCCAGCATCTTCCGCGGTGTCCTCTGCCTCGCTTGCCGATGTCCCCTTATCCTCCCCCTTCCACTCTGCCGCCTCCAAGGACTTGGTCAACAGCTGCTCGGGGTGCTTGATGGCCTCGTCCACGCCGGTGGCCACCAAGCGCTTGCCGTGGAATCGGTCCTTTGTGATGACGGTATCGGCACCGATGACAATGGCATCGGCTTGCTCAATGTCTTGTGCGCTGAAGTTGCCCTCCACGCCGATGGAACCGTGCGTTTCAATCTTGATGCGGTAGCCCAACTTCTCGGCGGCGGCCTCTAAGTTCTCGGCGGCCATATAGGTATGGGCGATACCCGTTGGGCAAGCCGTGATGGCGAGAATGAAAGGCGAAGAATCTGATGTGCTCATACTCTTATTAAAGGCACCCGGTTAAACGAGCACAAGAGAATTGGAAGGTTCTTTGCGCAGGGGCCGGCGTGCAAGGGCCCTATGCGCAACCTCCTCTATGCAGGGTCCGATGTACGGGAGCTAATGTGCAGGGTCCTATGCGCAACCTCCTGTGTGCAGTGTCCGATGTGCAACCTCCTCTGCATCAACTGAAGGCGCGATGCGATTTTTGAAGGGCGAGTTTGCTCAAACTGTGCAAAGGACCTATAGCATCGCGGAGATCGCACAAGCGCTGACCGGCGGTACCCTAGAAACAGAACTAGAACTAGAAACAGAACCGAAACCGCCCGCACTTGGGGAGCACGAATGAATCGTGCCCACTTGAAACGAAGAAAGCCGCATCGTGAGTACAGCATCGCCGGATAATATCCTGCTCTACCTGCCGGAAAAGCAGGAAGAGCAGATTCGGGAGATCTTTGCAGGTCTGGCCGAGCGCGGATTCCCCGTGCAAAACCAGCGCCCGCATATTACGGTGACCTTCGCGCAGGAGATGGATCCCCACGTTGTTGAGCTTGCTGCGGAGCTTTTACCGGCGGTTATTCCGGCGACGTTTCGGCGCGTGGGAAATGTCATCTTCGGCACCAAGCGGAAACGAACCGTGGCGTGGTTATTAGAAACTAGCGATGAACTCGAAATGGCAGCGCGGAAGATTAGCGCCGCCAACCCTGAGGGGCGCGGTCCGCGCTGGACCCCGCACTTGACGATGGGCCTGCGTTTACCGCGCGAGGATGTGGGTGGCTATTTAACCGCGATGGATGAACTGACGTCCTCGCACTTCAAGGAACTTAACGCAGTAGAAGCTGCATATTGGCGCCCGCGCACACAAGAAAAGACGGTGCTAGCGGGAGGCTAGCCAGCGCGAAATCGATTTAACGTATTGCGTATATACATCTAATACTCGCGGGATTGAATTGGAGACGATTCCCAAGTCTACTTCAACGTAGTGGTGAGTAATGACATTGCGCAAAGCCAGACTCTTATAGAAATCTTGCTCCAGGTCGGCGGGTAAAACGCCCGCGCGGATGAGATCTTCGAAACCGCGACGGCTACTAGAGTCCGCAACGTTTAAGGTCGTTGCCGCAATGTGTTGGTTAATATCCGTGGCAAGATCGATTACTTGCTGCAGCATGAAAAACACGGCATACATTTGTGAAAGGTCAGAGCGCAGTTCTTTCGCATCTGAATCCCGGTATTTTTCAAGCTCGCCAAGTATGCGCCGGAGGGAGACAAGCCTTTTGCGGATAGTGTCTGATTGGAAATCCCGTGGACTCATGACATTAAGCTCCTGAGCTCGAACTCGCGACGGTACGCCGTATTGATGTACTCCCGTGCCGCCATCATTTGCAGCGTTCCATACTTGGAATTGGACGGATCGACCAAGAGCTCGCACTTTTGCAGAGCTTCATGTTGCGCCACCGTGTCTGCGGTATCCAGGCACATGAGATCGATGCCGTCGCCATAGCGGGCGTAAAACGCCGTGGCAACGTCGAGCACGTTGGGACGCTCAGCTTTTGCGCGCGAGAAATCGACCGAATAGGCAAGGTCAACATCATTAGCATTGGTGGCATCTACGTGCGCGCTGCCAAAAAGAACCAGCAGGTCAATGCCGGTATCCAAGCAGAATGACTCCAAGGAGCCGTCATCGGCCTCAGCGCGCAACCGCGCGGCAAGCTGTGCTGGAGTGCTCATAACGATCACCTTACCAACGACGTCAGCAGGCAGAGACGCGCAGAATTGCGGTGTGCTTAAAGCAGTGCCTGAATTTCGCGGGCGACGCGTAAGACGGTGAGATCCTGGCCCGGCTTGCCGATGACCTGCACCGCATCACCCACTTCCGTGGTGTCCCTCGTGCGCAGTGGGATAGTGATCGCCGGCCAACCCAACACATTGAAAGGCTCGGTCCAGCGGCGCAGGCTGGCGGCGGAGTCGGCAGTATTTTCTGCAGTGATGTCGTCCCATTTGATGGGGCCGGCGTCGAGGGTGGGGGTGAGGATGATGGGGGAGGCATCGAAAAGCGTTAGTGCTTCCTCGCGCAACTCCTCTACCTGCTGCGCTGCAGCGTCGTAGTCTGCCTGAGAAATATCCTGCCCGCCGAGGACGCGCTCCAAGATGACATCCTGGTACTTATCCCGCTGGTCAAGGTAGGGCTGGTGGACGTCATAAGCCTCCTTGAGGCGCATCGGAGCGTAGAGCTTCGCGGTGGTAGCGAGGGTGGATTCGAGCTGGGAGTAATCGAGGTCCTCCACGGCGGTGAACGTGGAATCCTGCAGCGCAGACAGCAGACCAGCAAAGCGCTCACCTTTGGTTTGCAACGCAGAGACATCGATGGTGGATACAGTCTTGGCCGGAGTGGGTGCCTCATCCACCGTGGCTAGCAGGGCCTGCTCGATGAGCTCGATGGAGCTGGCGAAGAAACCGATGCAATCGAAGCTCGGCGCGAAGGGGAAGACGCCATCGAGCGGGATCGTACCGGTGGTGGGCTTAAAACCGAGGACGCCCTGGCTGGCGGCCGGGACGCGCACGGAACCGGCGCTATCGGAACCCACCGTGAGATCTAGCGCCTTGCACGCAACCAGCGCCGCCGACCCAGAGCTGGATCCGCCGCCGCAGACCTGTGGATCGCGAGGATTGGTCACGCGCCCATACGCGGAGGCGTCACCCAAGATGCCATAGGAAAACTCCTGGAGGTTGGCCTTGGCAACGGGAATCGCGCCGGCATCCATTAGCCGCTGTGCCACCGTGGCATTCTTGGTCGGAGCCGGTCCCATATTCACGTTGGTGCCACAGGTCGTTGGCACCCCGGCGATATCCACGATGTCTTTAAAGGCCATGGGTAATCCGCGCAGTGTAAGTGCAGTATCTACGGCATCCTCATCAAAAGGAATGGTGGAAATCACCGCGTTAAAATCTTGCTGTGCCTGGGTCAGGCGGTCAGAAATTGAAGGCATGGCGGGGCGAATTCCTTTCCACGACGGTTTATACCGTTTACGGGGTGAGTTGCTGCTTTCCAGGGTACAGCTGGTGAGCACAGAGGAATTGAAGCTGCGCCGCACGATGAGACCGTGGCAGTCTTCACCGACCAAAAGTAGGCTCGAGACATGACGCAAAAAATTATTCTGGACTGCGATCCCGGCCACGATGATGCGGTGGCTTTGCTCCTGGCCATGGGGAACCCGGACATTGATTTGCTGGGCATTACCACCGTCGGCGGCAATCAGACCTTGGACAAAGTCGCCCGCAATGCGCTGGTGGTCAAGGAGATCGCCGGCCACCCAGAGATTCCGGTCTACGCCGGCTGCGATCGCCCGCTCGTGCGCCCCGTAGAAGTTGCTGAGTCCATCCACGGCTCCACCGGCATGGATGTTAATGGCGTCGAGCTTCCGGACCCAAGCACCGCGCTTGCCGATGCCCACGCCATCGACTTCATCATCGACACCATCATGGCCCACGAACCCGGCACCATTACCTTGGTTCCAACGGGTCCGTTGACCAATATCGCTATGGCCGCGCGCAAAGAACCGCGCATCGTAGAGCGTGTCAAAGAGGTTGTGCTTATGGGCGGCGGCTACCACGAAGGCAATTGGTCCCCAGTCGCCGAATTCAATATCAAGATCGATCCTGAAGCAGCACATATCGTCTTCGAAGAGCCGTGGCCAGTCACGATGGTGGGGCTAGATCTCACCCACCAGGCATTGGCCACCGCCGAGGTCGAAGCCGAAATTAAGGCCTTAAATACGCCTGTCTCGGACTTTGTTGTCGGCCTCTTCGGTTTCTTCCGCGAGGCGTATCAGCAAAACCAAGGCTTTACGGATCCTCCGGTTCATGACCCTTGCACCATCGCCTACCTCATCGATCCGAGCATCGTGCAAACTCGCAAGGCACCCGTTCACGTTGAGCTCGCCGGCGCACTTACCACCGGTATGACCGTGACTGACCTGCGGGAGCCCGCCGATGACACTTGCCATACTCAGGTCGCTACCAAGCTGGACCATGCGGGCTTCTGGAAATTGGTAACCGAGGCCCTTAAAAATCTCGGCTAGACCACATACTGCGGTCAAAACCGAAAAACAGCCACATTATCGCCTCTGAATCACTAGTCTCAGGCCATAACGTGGCTGTTTTGTACTCTTGTATTCACTTCGTCTGGCATTGTGCTCTTTCAGAGAGTCTTTAAGCAATTTCGTGAGATTCTTTTTGAAAGGAACCGATATTTGGCGCCACAAGCATAAGTGCTTTCTCACGAAACTCTCGAATTGAGGTTTCTAGACCAATGCCAGCGAAAGTTACAGGGTGCCCATCGAGAAAGAACGATAACGTCTCATCCGCTTGGTTTTGTCCCGTGGAAGCATAAAGCATGATGCCCTGAGCGGTTTCCCATTCCTCGCTGAAGGTTTCTTGGCTGCGTAAGTATGCGTAAAGCTGATAAAGATGAGAGCTTTTAATAGATTCGTTTCCTACGCGATTCTCAGTGAACAAATGCGTGAACTTGGCATCAATAACTGTAATTTCACCTTCTGGTGATCGCAGAATGATATCTGTCTGCATACTCGGTAAATAGCTGGGAGCTTGTTGAACATTCCAATTTAAGCGTTTACCGCTGCTTACTTTCCAGCCGAAAGGGCTGAGATGGTAATGGAACAGGCCGAATAGAGCTTTTTCGAACAGCTTGCGGAGTTCGTCTTGCGTGAAGTGTTTTCTGCTGAACCGAGGAAGGGCGTCGTTTCCGCGAGTGGGCACGGCTAGTTCCAGAAGCAGTTTAGCCACGGCAACTGGTTTCTTATCTGCAGGAGAAAGCCTGGCACGAGGAAAAGCCGCCGTTTTTGGCTCGGGAACCCCCATTTGAGCAAGTCTTTGACCCAGTATCTTGCACCGGTGCGCAGCGTCACCACTACCTACCTTTGACAGGATATGTCCTGCATACTCGAGGGCGTAACGAAGGAATCGGTTAACTTCGCTATTGATGGTTAGTTCATTGAACTCACAAGCAATGAGACCCTTTTCTAAGAGTTGGTGGCGGGCGGTTTCATACATGTTTATTCGGCCTCGCACCCGGGTTATATTTCGTTCGGTGAGGGTAAAGCCGATGCTCAATTCTCTCCGAAAGCGCCTTTCTACAACGTCACACAGCATTGTTCCGATGAGCTCTGGAAGCTCAACTCCCGCTTCTTCCACGGAGGAATTGGATATGTGTCCATCAATGAAAGTCTGTGAAGCGTATAGCTGGAGCATCCATACACTACGGATCGGAACGTATATGTCCTCCGGTTTTATGGAACTATCCTGTGAGGACATCGAGGGCCTGCTCGCGCTTCGAAGGATTATCGAACCAGTATTCCCCTATGAGCGGCTTAAGATCCGAGGTCACTACCTGGTTAAACCACTCAATAGTGGCTTCGTAAGAACTGTCTGTTAGCTTTCGGCGCGGAGTAACAAAGCTATGTCCGATGAGGTAATCATCACCAAGATTGAAATCATCGCGGATTAGTTGATTAACCTCCTCGATCCTCCGGGCAATTTCGATGAGTGCTTGGCCATTGCGATTACGGTTGGAAACACAGAAATTGCGCCAGGTGGAGCCCAATTGTGGAACGAGATTTACGAAGGCGAACCTGCGGCGTAAAGCCATATCTACCATGGCAAGTGACCTGTCCGCTTGGTTCATAGTGCCGATGACATAAAAGTTATCGGGTAGGAAGATTGCTTCTCCTTCCTGGCTATAAAGCGTGGTAAGTGCATTTTCGGGGTTTCTCTTATCAGCTTCTAAGAGGGTGAGCATCTCTCCAAAAATTTGCGCTGGATTGCCGCGGTTAATCTCTTCAATTACCACTACGTGTGGATTGGAGTCGTTTTCCTTAGCCTTTTCTACCGCATGGAGGAACGGTCCGTCTCTCAGTTCAAGCTTTCCATTGCTGCTGGGGCGAAAGCCTTGAACGAAGTCCTCATATGAAGTAGAAGGATGGAACTGAACAGAAGTGACTAGGGTTGCGTCCAGTAGCGTGGTGTATCTGTAACTGACGGTGGGCCCCTTATGAATGAGGCCGGCGACCACCGTAGTACCTTTCGATTCCGTAACCACACTTCCTCGAAAGGGATAACCACGATGGCCGCTAGCCCATA